>JBBREX010000061.1:0-14681 GCA_038225245.1 Fimbriimonadales bacterium
CATCGAGTCGAACCTCCGCCTCGTGGTGAGCATTGCCAAGAAATACAATGCGAGGGGAATTCCTTTGGCTGACCTCATTCAGGAAGGCAATTTGGGACTTATCCGAGCAGTCGAGAAGTTCGATTGGCGCAAGGGTTTCCGATTCAGCACCTATGCTACGTGGTGGATTCGCCGGGCCATCGCCCGCGCGATTATCAACCAGGGCCGCACGATTCGGATCCCGGTTTATGTGGCCGAGCTGATCAACAAGGTCATGAAAACCGCCAATGCATTGCAGCAGGACCTTCACCGAGAACCGACGCCCGACGAGGTCGCCGCGAAGGTTCAGATGAGCAGCGAGCGCGTGCAAGAAATGATGCGGGTGGCGATCGAGCCGCTTTCTCTGGAAACCCCGGTCGGAGAAAAGGATAATAGTTCGATTGGAGACTTCATCCCGTCGAACCAGATGCCCTCTCCAGGGGATGTGACCTCCACCCTCATTCGCCGCGAGGAGATCGATGGCATTCTCGGGCGTCTGACCTCCCGAGAACGGGACGTGGTTCGGTTGCGTTTCGGCCTCGACGACGGGCGGTCCAGGACTCTCGAGGAAGTGGGATCGGCGTTGAACGTGACCCGTGAGCGTGTTCGCCAGATCGAGCTCCGAGCGATGAAGAAATTGCGCCACATCGGCCAAGAGCTCGCCGCTCAGGGCTTCACCATCACCCCGGTGCCCAACTAGCTTCATTAGGACCGATGGCAAGTCGCCGTCGGTCCTCTAGAATTTCAGAACACGAAGGGCCGTGTCAGTAATCTTCTCAACCGAAGGAAGCACAAACGACTCAAGTGGCTTGACCCAGGGAACCGGCGTATCTAGCCTGGTTACCCGCAAGGGAGGGGCGTCGAGATAATCGAAACCCATCTCACAGACTCGGGCAAGCACTTCGCCGGCGAAGCCACAAGTTCGCGGGGCCTCGTTGACGACAACTACCCGATTGGTCTTTTTGATCGAGTTCAGGATCGATTCCTCGTCCAAAGGAACGAGCGTGCGGAGGTCGATAACTTCAGCGCTAAATCCCTGCTCCGAGAGCTGATCGGCGGCGGAAAGGCAGTGGTAGACGTTTTGGCCATAGCTGATTAACGAAATGTCTTTGCCCTCTCGGCGAATGGCGGCCTCGCCGAGCGGAACGAGATGATCACCACCCGGAATTTCTTCTTCGATCTTGGCTTGCCGATACAGCTCCTTGATCTCATAAAACAAAACTGGATTGCCGTCCCGAATCGAGGACTTAAGCAGACCTTTGGCATCGGACGGAGTCGACGGGCAAACCACCTTGAGGCCTGGGGAATGGCAGAACCAGCTCTCGTTCATTTGGCTATGGTAGAGGGCGCCACCGCCATACGCTCCTGCCGGACCTCGAATCACGACCGGCATATTGACTTCCCCCGCCGTGCGGTAGTGATAGGTCGCGAGCATATTCACGATCTGATCGAAGCCGCATGAGATGAAATCGATAAATTGCATTTCGGCGACGACGGTCTTGCCATTGAGGGCCGCCCCAACCGCGGAGCCGATAATGGCGGCTTCGCTAATCGGCATATCCATGAGGCGGTGCGAGCCGTATTTTGCCTGCAGCCCTTCCGTGACTCCGAAAGCGCCGCCGAGGATGCCGATATCCTCGCCCATGCAAATCAAGTCCGGGTTTGCGTCGAGCTCTTCGTCCAGCGCTTCTTTGAGCGCGGTGAGGAAGTTCCTTTTGGCGGAGGTTGGGGCGACGTTTGCGGTGGTCATCGAGCTGCTTCGAGTCTACCTTCGGCGGATGGATCAACCGCCCCCTCGTACTACATCGATTTGATCTTTGCCCAGGAATCTGTTGGATTGGTAGTCGTCCTCCCAATGATACAATGGAGAGAATGCAATGTGTGGTTTCGCTTAGGCACACGGATGAAGGATTTTCGGTTTGGTGTCCCGGCTTGCCTGGATGCTGGTCAAGGGTAAAACTGAAGAAGCTGCCCTGCCAATATCGGGGATGCCATCACCGAGTACCTTGCGGCGGCGCGTGACCTTTCGGATGTGAAGGGTGCGGAAGTTCGCACCGTCACTGTTGAGTGCCGCGTGGCCTAATATCGCCGAGAGCTGATCATAAGAAAGTCCAAATGGCTAAGTCGCTCCTGCTAGTTCTTCTCTTCTTCGCGTTATGGTTGTCCTTCTCTTTGATGTGGCCGACTTGGAGAACCGTCCATCAGGGCGACGGCCTTGTAGTCCTCTTCGGTATCTTCGCTCTTACGATAGCCGAGGGCCTAGGAGCTCTTCTAGACAAGGCAAGCAATCGCCGCATGCGACTGCTACGCTACTTCATCTTCCTCGTATTCTTTGAAACCGGAGTAGGTATTCGGTTCCTTCTCAACTTAATCCGACCGACTTCGCCGCACATAGAATTTTACGCGCCATCATTTTTTCTGGGTCTGAGCATGGTGTATTTCGTGCCCTCCGTGATGTATTTCTTTTTTACGAGAGTCAGATCCGAGTAAGGTCTTGTTCCATGCACGGGGCTGAGGGCGACCCGTTCGGTGCGGATATACGTATGAACCATTAATGAAATGCTGGATATCAGTCGGCCTCGCGCTGGCCGTCGCGCCCGTGCATGGGCAATCGATTAAAGAGTTTTGGCAAACGGGGCTAAAAGACGCGAGCTTCACCGCCCGAGTGGAAACCGGTAACCAACGCGAGCTGGCGAAAATCAATCGTGATTTTGCCAACTCCTATCGCTTCAAATATACGATTGTCCGCCTGAAAGAGCCTTTTAAGCTACGCCTTGAATCAAAAGTCGATGACACCGATATCCTTTTTATCGTCAATGGCACGAAACGGATGGTTCGGATCCCGAGAGCCAACTTGCATCAGCGCGAAAACCTCGCCCACTCCCCCGGTAAGCGTCAGACGCTGGTCGACTTCGGCATGCTGGCGCCCTCGCTGTTCGAGGACTTGTTCAAAGCCAAATTCGTCCGAAACGATCGAGCGAGCGGCGACGCGGTATTCGATCTGACCTATTTTCCCAACCTCGACGACTCGAGCCGTAATCGCATCTGGGTGGACAAGACCAAGCACTACATCTCGAAGCGCGAGTGGTATAGCCAAAACGACGGCCGCCTTCTTGCATCGTTCGTGTACGACAACGTGAAGGAGGTCAACGGTGTCTGGTTTCCCACCCGGGTAACCGTCCGAAATGCCGACAACCATGTCGCAGGAATCACCCAATACGAGGGTCTGAAAATCAACACCGGGTTAGCTGATTCCCTGTTCAAGGTGGATTGAGCCTTTCATTTCGTGTATTCCAGCTTGTTAGCGAGATGACGAGTCATTTTACAAATATTCGTAATCCCCTCTCCTTTCGATGTTTGTGCGAAGGGAGAGGGGGTAGGGGGTGAGGGTAAGTTTTTTCTGGCTCCCGCATGGACCCTCATCCCCAACCCCTTCTCCCTCCACGCACAAACCATCGTGCAAGGAGAAGGGGCTTTAGTTTGCGTCGGTAGCAGACTCTTCTGGTTCCTCGCCTGCTTCGCCATTCTCCCCGACTTCCAGCTCGCCTTCGTCGGCGTCTTGGACCATTCGGGCGATCGAGCGAACGCTGTCGCCGGAGCCAAGGTTAATCAGCTTGACGCCCTGAGCCACTCGCCCGGTGATGCGAATATCCTTGACCTTCATCCGAATGGCTTTGCCTTGGTTGGTCATGACGAGCAAGCGGTCTTCGTCGTCGACGACTTCCGCGCCTACGATTTTGCCGGTCTTATCGGTGACGTTCATGGTTAGGATTCCTGATCCGCCGCGGCCCTGAATGCGATATTCTTCGAGATCGGTACGCTTTCCGTATCCGTGCTCGCCCACGACGAGCAGAGTCGCGCCCTCTCGAACGACATCCGACGAAATTACGTGATCTTCCGCGTTCTTAAATCGCACGGCGCGAACACCGCCGGCGGTGCGTCCACGGCCTCGCGCTTGAGTTTCCTGGAAGCGAATGGATTGGCCCTCGCGAGTCACAAGCATCACGTCCTCGGTTCCGCGCGTTTTCAGGACCCAACCCAGCTCGTCCCCCTCTTCGATATTAAAGGCGATGAGGCCATTGACGCGGATATTAGCGAAGCGAGCCATCTCCGTCCGCTTGATTTCGCCTTTGCGGGTGATCATCGTGAGATAGCCTTCGCTCTTGATATCTTTCACGCTCACGGTGGCGGTGACGCGGTCTCCGCTTTCGATCGCGATGTAGTTGATGACCGGCATGCCTCGGGCATATCGTCCACTCTCTGGAATGTCATATGCGCGCAGGCGATAAACCCTTCCGCGATCGGTAAAGAACAGGATGAAGTGGTGGGTGTTCACCTGGAAGAGGTGCGCAGGCTCATCGTCCATCTTCATGGTGTTCATCACACCTTTGCCGCCGCGCTTCTGCTGGCGATAGGCGTCGATGCTGACGCGCTTGATGTAGCCATCCCGCGAAATCGAGATGATCGCCTCTTCCTCGGGAATGAGGTCCTCGTCGCTGAAATCGCCTGGTTCTCGCGTGATGATTTTGGTGCGGCGCTCGTCTCCGTGTTTATCTCGCAGGGCGGTGATTTCGTCCTTCATCACCTTGGTCAGCCGCAAAGGATCGTTCAGGATGTCCATGAGGTTCTGGACTTTGAGCAATCCTTCTTTATAATTGTTTTCAAGCTCTTGCTGCTGCAGGCGGGTCAATCGCCGCAAGGGCATGTTGAGTACGGCGTTCGCTTGCAAAGGCGACATTTCGAACTGTCTCACCAAGGAAGCCCGCGCTTCCCCCACATCTTCCGACCGTCGGATGACGGCGATGATCTCATCGAGGAATTTCCTCGCGATTTGGAAGCCCTCGTTGATGTGGACTTCTTCGAGGGCCCGATACAGCTCGTAGCGGGTACGTCGGTCGATGACAGAGCGGCGATGGCGGATGTACTCGTCGAGAATGGTGATCAGCGGGCAGGTTCGAGGGGCCAAATTGACGAGCGAAAGCATGATCGCCCCGAACGTGGTTCTCAATTGGGTGTGCTTGAGTAGGTAGTTCAGAGCTTTGTGGGGGTTGACGTCCCGGCGAACGTCGATTTCAATTCGCATGCCGCGTTTGTCGGAATAATCGGCCACCCCGAGAAGGCCGTCAAACTTGCGGTCCTTGGCGATCGCGGCGATGTTCTTGATCAAATTCTCTTTTGTGACCTGATAAGGGATTTCCGTCACGACGATGAGAGATTTGCCGGAATCGCCGGGCTCGATCATGGTCTTGGCCTGCATGATGATCGATCCGCGCCCGGTGGTGTAGGCGTTTCGAATTCCCTGCGTCCCCATGATAATGCCGTAAGTGGGGAAGTCAGGTCCGGGGATCATCTCCATGATCTCCTCCAAAGTGCAGTCGACGTGCTCGATGCGGTGAAGCAGAGCATTGCAAACTTCGGTCAAATTGTGAGGAGGCAGGCTGGTAGCCATGCCGACGGCGATCCCTTGTCCGCCATTGCAGAGGAGATTGGGAAACTTGCCGGGCAGAACGGTCGGCTCTTCGAGAGTTTGGCTGTAATTCTGGGTCCAATCGACGGTCTCTCGGTCGAGGTCTTCCAGCATCTCCATGGCGAGCGGAGTGAGGCGCGACTCGGTATATCGCATGGCGGCAGGGGAGTCGCCATCGATATTGCCGAAATTTCCTTGCCCATCGATGAGGGGATAACGCATGGACCAGGGTTGGGCCATGCGAACCAGGGTGGGATAGATCACCGCCTCGCCGTGGGGATGGTAGTCGCCGCTTGTTTGGCCGCACACCTTGGCGCATTTCGCGAACGCTCCGTCGGCAGTCAGGTTCAGCATGCGCATCGCGTACAGGATGCGCCGCTGCACGGGCTTGAGACCATCGCGCACATCGGGCAAAGCGCGGGCAATGATGACGGACATCGCGTAGTTGACATAGCTGCGGCTCAGCTCATCTTCGACGTTGATGATTTGGATATGAGAATCGTCTGCCATGGGCCATTAGTCTGGACGTGCAGATTGCCCGCAAAGGAGCGCTCGCCAGGTTCAAAAGTATACCTTGAAACTTGGCAGGCAGGATGCCTGCGCTGGACTGATTCTTGAACCATGCAGGCAGGATGCCTGCGCTACGTTAGACTCATGGCTGTACGGACTTCGTCCATGGTCTTTGCGGCAAATTCTCGAGCTCGCGTGGCGCCGCATTTCAAGATCTCGTCGAGATGGGCGTCGTCCAGCTTGGCGCGTCGCTCGCGCATGGGTCGAAAATACTCGTTAATGGATTCCGTGAGTTCTTTCTTGTTTTGCATGCATCCGCGGATTCCCTCGCGGTCCTCTTGCCACTGGACTTCCCATTCCGCTGAATAAATCTTGAGATATTGGCAAACCGCGCAGCCTTCAGGATAACCGGGATCGGTTTTTCGAATCTTGGTAGGAGTCGTAAAGGCGCTTTTGATCTTTTCGGCAGTCTGCTCTGGAGAATCGCTCATGTAGATGCAGTTTCCGTAGGATTTCGACATTTTCCGCAAAGTGCCACTTTCATCGGCATCGAGGCCGGGCAATTTTGAGCGCAACTCGTCTTCGTTGATCAAATTTACGAACTCCGGAAAGACTTCTCCGTAAAGCCGATTGAACCGACGGCCGATCTCACGCGAAATCTCTAAATGAGGCGCTTGATCCTTGCCCACGGGGACTCCGTAGGGCTTGTAGAGCAGGATATCTGCCGCCTGCAACACCGGATAGCCGAGGAGGCCATATGACTCGCGTTCGGCTCCAACGGCCTGCTGCTTCTCTTTGTAGGTTGGCACCCGCTCGAGCCATCCTAAAGGCGTGATCATGCTTAACAACAGATGCAACTCGGCATGCTCTTTGACGTGAGATTGGATGAAAACGGCTGAGCGCTCGGGGTCGATGCCGGCGGAAATGTAATCCTTGGCCACTTCACGCGAGTTGCGGCTCACCTCGGCCGGGTTTTCCGCCATGCTGGTGAGGGCGTGCCAATCCACCACGCAGCAATACAAATCGTAATCGTTTTGCAGCTCGACCCAGTTCCGCAGTGCGCCTTCGTAGTTACCAATGTGGAGACGCGGGCTTGTCGGCTGCATACCGCTGAGGATCCGCTTCCGTTCGCTCATATCGGGCTCTCGAAACCCGTCAGAAAGCGAAATGTTGCTCGCATTGGAGGATTAATAATCGATCGTATCAACGAATGCCCCGAAACTTGGCCAATGATAATTACCGCCAACAATAGGGTCCATCCATATTGCCTGTTAAACATGTACCAACGATAGCGTGTGGCGTCTGGAAGGAACGCTCCAACTAGCCAATGGCCGTCCAGCGGCCCCAAGGGTATCAAGTTAAAAAAGCAGAGCGAAACGTTGATCAGCACTCCAAGTACTAGCAGTAAGTTGACAAAGGGGTTGGCAAGCAACGGCGAATTAGAAAAAATCAAAACGCGGACGATGATCGCGTAAACGCACGCTTGGAGTAAATTCGTCAACGGACCAGCCGCTACGCTCGCGAAATGGTCCCACCTTGGATTTCGCATCTTGCTCGGGTTTACCATGACGGGCTTCCCCCAGCCGATTCCCACCCCGGCAAGCATGGTGACCAAAATGAAAATGCTGCCGATCGGATCGAAATGCTTGAAAAGGTTCAGCGTGACACGACCCATCGAGCGGGGCGTCGGGTCTCCTGCAAGGTCGGCCATCTTTGCGTGAGCGTATTCGTGCAATCCAATTCCAAAAAAAATCACGATAATCGTGGCGATAAAAAATTGCGGATCAATTTCTCTCACTCGGGTTGGCCCCCGGCAATAGACTCGCGAGCGAACATCTCTTCCCACGTCTCGCGTCGCTGGACCACCTTCGATTCGCCTTTCTGCGCGAGTAACACCGTTGCCGGGCGCGGAAATCGGTTGTAGTTGCTGGCCATCGAGCTGCCATAAGCGCCTGTGCAAAGCACCTGGATGAGATCCCCTTCCTGAAGGCCGATGGGAAGCAACGCGTCTTCGAACAGGGTGTCCGATTCGCAATGCTTTCCGCTCACCGTGTAAGGAACGAGAACGCTCTCGCTGTCCTCTCCGTCCGCTTCGGTTGCGGGAGTATGGCGAACAGTGTATTGGGCGCCGTACATGGCCGGGCGAGGATTATCGCTTAGACCTCCGTCGACGGCCACATAAGTCCGCTCGCCTTTACTAGGAGAAGGAACGGTTTTGACCGGCCCTATGCGATAAATGGTGACACCGGATTCCGCGATTAGGGCTCGGCCAGGCTCTTGCATGAGGGTCGGTTGGAGACCGCTGGATTCCATGGGTGTGCGCACCGCGTCGACCACCATTCGGCAGTAAGATTCAATGGGTGTGGGCTCGTCCTCGTCCGTATATCGAACTCCTAGCCCTCCGCCGATGTTGAGCACTTTGGTCCAGAATCCGTGATTGCGGAGCATGTCTACGGCGAAGCCGGCGATCAGTTCTCCGCCTGCCCGCTGAGCTTCAGGATCGAGCAACTGCGAGCCGACATGACAATGAAATCCAACCACCGGGAGATTCAATCCTTGACAAAGGTTCAGGGCTCGGGCGGCCGCTCCGTTTGCTATGTTGAATCCAAACTTGGTGTCGACTTGACCGGTCGAGATTTTCTGATGCGTGATCGGATCGACCCCGGGGGCTAGCCGGAGGACCACATCCGGGCACCGAAGACCACTTTGGCGAAACGCGAATATCCGCTCGATTTCGGTGAAGTTATCGACCACGATTTCGGAAACCCCTGACTCCATGGCAAACTTGAGTTCGGAATCGCTTTTGAAATTTCCGTGGAGATGGCATTTCTCGGCAGGCACACCGGCGCCCAGGGCTGCTCGAAGCTCGCCCTCGCTGGCCACGTCGAGCAGGCAGCCCTCCTCATGAGCGATGGCGAGGATGGCCAGCGTGCTATTGGCTTTTGAGGCAAAGACCAATTCGGATTGGCGCCATGCCGCGTGGAAAGCGGATTTGTACCGGCGAATTCGTTCGCGAAAGTGCTGCTCGTCGAGCACGTACAAAGGGGTCCCGAATTGCTCGGCGAGTTCCCGAACTTTCGCGTCGCTGAGAGTGAGGCGTAAATCGGTCTGCGGCGCGGCGGGCATCGCAGCGAATTATGGCATGGACGGCTCAGCGAGATCGATTTGGGCCGAGTTGGAGCTCGGCGGACCGGGATGCGAAGCGGAAGCGTCGCGCTCCTTAACCAATGTGAAACGAGCTGAAAAAGTATCGGATGACTTCGAGCTTCGGATTGCCAATCGCCCACACCACGGAAATTTCGTACATCCGCCTATTCTTGATCACGCCACGCCAAATTAAGCTGCCCACTTTTTGCTTGGTGTTCATCGGAGCTTGCACGATTCCATCGAGAGACAGAAAACCTTCGTGCTGTCCGAACGCCTTATTGACCACCTTGGACCCCTTGAATGCTGCCCGAAATCGCTCGAGCTGAGCAAGAAGGGTCTTCTTTCCGTCCGGGCCCGGAGCAACCACCGAGTAGGTCACGATAAATAGGCGACCCGATACGGCCGAAGTAAAGCAGTTAACTTCCGGAGTGCCGCGTTGGGGATTTGGAGGGATTACCGACACTTCCGGTTTTGCAGGCATGCGTACCCTGAAACCCCCTTGCTCGCAGCCGTACTCCTGCCAATCTTTTAGTTGGCCGGACGAAAATGCCGCTAAAGCGGATACTCCTACGATTACCAGATGACTTTTCATTCGATTCCGCCCTTGAGAGTTGTTCCCCTTTGGCGGCTCGGGGGCACGCGCAAATATGCGGGAAACGGCCCCATGGTACGCTCACACCGGCATGATCGAGCGCTACACAACTCCCGCCATGAACGCGATTTGGTCTCGTCAGGCTAAATACGAACGTTGGCTGGCGGTCGAGATTGCTATTTGTGAGGCGCATGCGATGATGGGCGCGATTCCTCAGGGTGCTCTGAGCGAGCTAAAGACCAAAGCTTCGTTCGATCTCCGGCGGTGCGATGAGATCGAGCGAGAAACTCGCCACGATCTTATGGCGTTCGTACGCAACCTGGCAGAAAACGCAGGGGAGGCGGGCCGGTATATCCATTTGGGAGTGACCAGCTACGACGTGATCGATACGGCTTTGGGAATGATGCTCCGCGACTCGTGCGAAGTGCTGCTGAAATCTGGGAACGGACTGCGCGAAGAAATTGTCAACTTGGGCCGCAAATACGCAGACACACCGATGATTGGCCGGACGCATGGCATCCACGCCGAGCCAATTACGCTTGGATTCAAATGTGCCGGCTGGCTGGCCGAACTCGACCGCAACATGGCGAGGCTGCGACTTTGCCGCGAAGATGTGGCAGTGGGGAAGGTAAGTGGAGCAGTCGGCGTCCATGCCATTACGTCACCAGAACTCGAAGCGCAAGTTTGCGAACGCCTCGACCTTAGGCCGGACGAAGCCAGCACGCAAATCGTCAATCGTGACCGCCATGCCGCCTTTCTCAATACCTTAGCGCTCCTCGGGGCTGGGCTCGAACGGATCGCCACGGAGCTCAGAAACCTTCAACGCACGGAACTACTCGAGGTTCAGGAGGCATTTGAGGCAGGGCAAACCGGTAGCAGCGCCATGCCTCATAAACGCAATCCCTGGAACAGCGAAACGGTGTGCGGTCTTGCGCGGCTGCTTCGCGCAAATGCCCACGCTATGCTGGAAAGCGTCACTACTTGGCACGAACGAGATTTGACCAATTCCTCATTGGAGCGGATCGTTTTTCCAGATTCGTGCCAACTCGCCGACTTCATGCTGAATCGTCTCCGCAAGATCCTGGCCGGCCTTGAAGTCAATCCCGAGCGTATGGCGGCCAATCTTCGGCTGATGGGCGACCTTGTATTTAGCGAGCATCTCATGATCGCGCTCATCGAAAAGGGGATGGCGAGAGAAGAAGCATACAAAGTGGCCCAGCGAAACGCCGCCAAAGCTTGGGAAGGGGGGGATTTTCGCCAGTCCGTGGAAGGGGACGGCGATGTTCGGAATCGGTTATCGCAAAGTGAGCTCGACCAAATATTCAGCCTAGACTACCACCTGCGCAATGTCGGGCACACCCTGCAGACGGTCGGCATTCGGTGAGCATTTGCCGGATTCTCAGTCTCGACGGAGGAGGCATCCGTGGCGTACTCACCGCGCGGCTTCTAGAGCGGTTATCGGAGCATCATCCTATGCTACTGTCGGAAGTCGACTTTTTTGCAGGAACATCCACGGGCGCGATTCTCGCCGCAGCGCTGGCCATCGGCCACCCGCCGGCTGATATCCGGAGCCCCTATGAGAAGCATGGCCACCACATTTTCGACCGAACGCGGGCCGACCGCTTTGTAAACCCTTGGGATGCTTTCTTCGCTCATTTTGCGACCGAGCCCCGTCTCGAGAGCCTCACCGAAGTGTTTGGCGACATGCGCTTGGCCGACATCGCATCGAAGATTCTTATCGCATCCTTCGACCTCGATGCGGTTCACGATAAGACGCCGGAGGGCATCGGAACCCGATCATGGAAGGCGAAATTCTTTCACAATTTTGCGGGAGCAGATTCAGATGGTGACGAGCGCGTAGTGGATGTGCTGATGCGTTCGAGCGCGGGCCCCACCTTCTTTCCCATTTACCAGAATTTTGTGGATGGCGGAATCGTCGCGAATAACCCTGCCATGTGCGCAGTTGCGCAAGCCGTCGATGAGACCCGAGGAGGCTTTGCCCTTGGCGAGATTCACCTTTTGTCCATCGGAACCGGATTCAATCCCATGTTCATCCCGTCCGATGACGGGAATTGGGGGCTATTACCATGGTGGACGAAGCCGATCTATATGATGCTGGATGGGGCCAGTGGGGTTGCTCATTATCAGTGTCGCCAGATTCTTGGCCAGCGATATCAGCGATTGGACGCTCTGCTGGGAGAGCCGGTCGGTCTCGACGCGGTGGATCAAATCCCATACCTGGAAAACCTCGCCGACCACGTGGACGTCGAGGCGGCCGCGAAGTTTTTGGCGAACGGTTGGAGCACATAGAACTGGCCAAGGTCAATGCTTGACCTGCGAACATTTGATAAGCAAGAATGAGGGGGTACGAGGAGGTACTTATGAAACGAATTACTCTATTTATGATGGTTACGGCAATGGCAATCGTCGCTGTCGCTGCCGCCCGAGACGACACTCAAGAATTCAAGAAGTTTTACAAAGCAGGAATACCGATGCTTAAAAAGGCTTTTAAGAACAAGGATATTTCCTTCTTTGAGAATGCGAGCTCCGACGATTTTTCCTACAAGCATGCAGACGGCAAGATTGACACCAAAGAGGAGAGCATGGCCGGTCTCCGACAGATGTTCGGCATTTCGAAGTCGATCGTGACAAGTGTTAAGGTGGGTTCCATCAAGGTTCAAAACGACCAGGCAACGGTGACCAACACCACCACGTTTTCTTCCATGATGAAAACTGGTCCCAAGGGTGGATATCATCGCATGCGTTCGACCATGTGGATGAGAGAGTCTTGGAAGAAAAGTGACAAAGGGTGGACTCTGACCATGATCGAAGAGACCCGTCGGGGCAAATACACGATGGATGGAAAGCCCGTTGATCCGAGCAAAATGATGGGTAAATCCGGAAAGAAATAAGCTCGCGTAGTTGGCCGCCGCAGGCGGCGGCCAATCCATTTGTCAGGAACTTTCGGAGGCTATTTGCCCTTAGAAAGAGCATGTCTGAAAGCAATTCGAAGGCGGAGCTTGCGACCTTTGGGGCGGGATGTTTTTGGGGAGTCGAGGCAGCGTTCGCCCGACTGGCCGGGGTTCTGGAAACCGCCGCCGGATATCTTGGTGGCACGACGGTGAACCCATCGTATCGGGATGTCTGTTCTGGCAAAACGGGCCATGCCGAAGTCGTCCAGGTGAAATTCGACCCGATGATCGTGAGTTACGAGCAATTGCTTGAATTATTTTGGACCAGCCACGATCCAACAACCCTAAATCGTCAGGGTCCCGATGTAGGCAGCCAATATCGTTCCACCATCTTCTATCATAGTGAGGCGCAAAAGTCAGCGGCCGAGCGATCAAAAGCCGAGCAAGGGGCAAGCGGAAGATTTGCCAAACCACTCGTGACCGAAATCACCCCCGCTACTCAATTTTATCGGGCCGAGGATTATCACCAGGGTTATTTGGCCAAGCAAGGCTTATCATCTTGCCGCATCTGAAACGCGGCGACAGAAGCCTCGGGGCTGAGCGCGACTACGGAGAAAGCAAGCGGCCAGGCCACCCTTTATGTCTCACACATCGGGGTCAGTTACGAGGAAGGGGTCAACAATAATCATGTGTCTCTGAACTCTCTATAAATGGCTAGTATTTCGCGGGACGGCAACCTTTAGCACGGCAAAGCCAACAATCGCCATCGGAATAGAAGTAAAAACCCATTGGAGCCCAATAAAGCCAGGAGCGGAACCACTCGATGTCGCGAGCAGACCCCCAATCAGCTGACTGAGCCCTTGCGAGGCTATGGCGACTCCTACCGTGGCTGCGGCAAGCCGTCAAATATGGGTATTCAAGGGCCGAAAAGAAAAGAACAAGACAACTCCCCCAACTGCTGCAGCCGGAATCGTGTAGACGAGGCCCTGGTTACTATCGATAGTCCCCCACTCGCCAGCCCTTGAGATGATGATAAACCACGGGACAGCCTGAGCGACGCTCAAAGCGCAGATGTTTATGGCGACAACATTGATCAGGTTTCGGCGGGAAGGCATCACCGAGAAGACTTCCCCGACTCTTTCGCAGATGGGCTGTAAATTCCTACGACGCGATTGGCTCCGGACCTGGATCTGACCGTGATTTGCGATCTGGACCGAATTAACTGACCTTCGCAGATAACTACGAGATTTCGGTTGTCTTGCCAATACTGCCGTAACCCACGTGCTCCGAGCTTATCGGCAACAAACACCGCGTCATCGGTATTTGGTGAAACTCCTCTTTCCACGACGTTGATGAAGTAACCTGTTGCGGTAGTTGCCCCGCCATTCGAGGTCGTAACGACCGCATCAAGCTCCCTGTCAGGCGAAGGAGATCGCGAGATTTCGTGCCAATCGACGGGCCACAAGATGATTGTGGGAAACAGTAGCAAGAAGGTCCCGGAGACGACAACGCCGATCAGAGCGCAACCCAAGATCACTCTCATCAATTCCCGTTTAGTCACGATCCGAATAACGCGCATCAGGGCTTGTTCAATCCTGCAGATAGGAAAAACCCTGACTGGTCATATGCTAGCTGACCAGGCTATTGGTTTCGACCTCGTTTCTGTCGGCGGCGCTGTTGGCACGTTTGGAGGCCCTGTGACTATTTGTCCAATATGAACTGTGGGGCCTCCAGCCTTGTCTGGTTCATGTCTCACGCAAGTACGAACACGGCTGGCGGAGAATGTACGCGGAAAGCCCCATCGGTGAATCCGCCAACCGTGCCACCCGGCCGCCCGTTATCCGTCATTAGCCTTCGCTCTAGCAGTTTTATACATCCAAAACAGAAATACAAGAGGTGGGGCTACCAAGATAGCTGATCCGACTACGAAGGTCCAGTCCTGGCCCAGAGATTCACCAAGAAGAGCTATCGCTAGAAGGGAGGCCACCATCGTCGCCAGGGATACGCGGGCCACTTTTGGAGTAGTAACGGCGAT
>JBBREX010000062.1:0-14652 GCA_038225245.1 Fimbriimonadales bacterium
ACGAACTCAGCCTGGGACTGGACAGTTTCGTTTTTCTCGACGATTCGCCCTTCGAACGCGACCACATTCGTACTGCTTTGCCTATGGTTACCGTGCCCGAGCTTCCCCACGAGCCTGCGGGGAGGCCGCACTTTTTGGCTCGACTGCCGTATTTCGATTCCTTGGCGATCACTGCCGAGGACAAGAGCCGAAACGAGAGCTACCGTCAAGAAAGCAAACGGCGAGAGCTGGAGCACACCTCGACTTCCTTGGATGAATATTTGGCCAGCTTGAACATCAAAGTGACGGTGCGGCCCCTCACCCCATTTTCCATCGCGAGGATCGCGCAGCTCACGCAGAAAACCAACCAATTCAGTCTGACCACGAAACGCTATACCGAAAACGATCTCCAGGCTCTTGCAGCTCAGGGTCACTTGATTCTAAGCGCGGAGGCTTCCGACCGTTTTGGTGAAAGTGGGATCATAGGTGTGGCGATCGTTCGGATTTGTCAGTGCCAGGCACTCTTGGACACGTTCCTCTTAAGCTGCCGGGTTTTGGGCCGAAAGATCGAACAGGCTTTTCTCTCGATCATTTTGAATCGGTTGAATTCAAGCGGTATCCACAAAATAGCGGCCGAGTTTATTCCGACGGACCGTAACGCGGTGGCTGCCTTCTTCCTTGCCGATCAAGGATTTGCCGAAGCAAACGGATCGTGGTCACGAACAACGGCGAATGCCGACATCCCTGCTCACATCGATGCGCAATTCGTCGAGGACCACCTTTGAAAGCAAGTGAAGAACGCGTCTTGGAGGCGATGAGAAGAGCTTTTCCGGATCACGCTGACCGGGCGAGCCTAGCCTCCCGACGCGATGAGTTCGAGCCCTGGGATTCGCTCGGCCACCTGCTCTTCGTTATGGAGATTGAGGCTGAATTCGCCCGCAAGTTCACCACCGAGCAGATTACCGAAGCTAGATCGGTGGACGACATTTGTAGGTTTCTGGACCAATGAACGCCGCCCTCATCGAGCGGGCTCGAGAGCTCACCAAGGGCGTCCATATTCGGCTCGCGGAAAATAGCCCGACCGATGCGGAGTCATTCACGGCTTTATTCAATGAAACCTACACCCGCACGATCATTCCGGAGTATTTCCAATGGCAGTTTTTTCGCGGACCTTTACCGGGAAGATGTTTGTTTGCGGAGCTTGGCGGCAAGCTTGTGGGATGCTACGGGGTGCGTCCGATCATTTGGAACCTGGTCGGCCGAGACGCCATCTTTGGCTTAACCGTCGATCTCATCGTTGATCCTTCTCAGCAAGGTTCGGGCCTGTTTTTGAGATTGGAAAGCGAGATGCTGGGACACGCTCGGGAGCTTGGGTGCGCCTTAATTTATTCCTTTCCCAATGAGAAGGTATTTCGACCTCGCGTCGACCACCTCGGCTGGCGTTCTCCAGGGGATATCGAGTTCTTGGAGCATCGCCCGCAAGGAGAACGTGGCCGGACCCAGGAAATGGAAATTTCTCCTGCCCCTGGCCCAGCGTGTGCACAAATCGATGGGATTTTCTCATCGGCGCACGCTCACCGGGCCCATGCTCGCAGATCAGCGCAATACCTCGCATGGCGGTATAGCGAAAGTCCGTGGTACGACTACACGATCCTCAGGTTCAGCCCAAAAGCCCTGGCCGTGGTGAAACTCTTTCAAGGTGCGTCGGAAACGAATGGCGACATCGTAGATCTTATTTGGGCCGAGGAAGACCCATACCACCTAGCGTCAATCCTTAAGTCGGCATCCCAATATCTCTATTCGCAGGGCGCTTCTTCAATATCGATGTGGGCCAACTTAAGCACCATGGATCGGGAAGCGGCTTCCCTAGCCGGCTTCGTTTCTTCTGGCCATATGCGACGCTTTTGCTATCTCCCTCTCGATAACGAGAATATCCACCTAAAGGATCGTTCGTCTTGGTATTTGACCATGGGAGACTCGGAAATCTTCTAAACTCAAATAAAACGGGAGCTCGCTCTTATCATACGAGGATCAGGGAGGACATAATGAAAATACTAATTACCGGCGGAGCCGGGTATATCGGAAGCACGCTTGGTCCCTTGCTGCTTGAAAATGGCTATCAAGTCCGGGTCATCGACAATCTTATGTACGGCGGCACGAGCCTACTCCCCCACTTTAGAAATCCGAACTTCGAATTTGTGAAGGGGGATATCCGCGACAAAAACGCGATGTGCCACGCCGCGGAAGGCTGCGATGCGATCATCCATCTCGCCGCGATTGTCGGGTTTCCGGCCTGCCGCAAGAATCCTGACCTTGCCGAAACCGTGAACGTTGACGGAACCAGAGTGGTTGCGGAAGTCGCGGGTTCGGATAAGCGGGTCCTCTTCGGTTCGACGGGCAGCAATTATGGCGCTCTTATCGACGCCGAATGCACGGAAGAAACGCCACTCAATCCTCTCAGCCTCTACGGCAAGACTAAGACTCTGGCGGAGCGTCACCTGATGGAGCATTGCGATTCGGTGGCCTATCGGTTTGCCACGGCCTTTGGCGTCTCTTCGCGGATGCGTCTTGATCTATTGGTGAACGACTTCGTTTACACTGCCCTCAAGATGCGATATCTCGTGGTTTACGAGTCGCATTTCATGCGGACATTCATTCATGTGCACGACATAGCTCGATCCTTTCTTTTTGCATTGAAAAACCTCGATCAAATGCACGGGCAGGTCTACAACGTAGGTTCTGCCAAGATGAACTTCAGCAAAGCGGAAGTTTGCGAGATGATCCGCACGAAGGTCGATTACTACCTTCATTTTGCCGACGTGGGGGAAGATGCCGACAAACGCAACTACATCGTCTCCTACGAGAAGATCAACCAGCTCGGCTATTCCACCACCATAGGTCTTGAGGAAGGCATTTCGGAGTTGGTCAGCGCCCTCCAGGTCCTCGAAGCGCAAAGCCCGTATTCCAATGTGTAGTTCCGGGAAAGGCCCTTGACTTCGGGCTTGCGCGGACGCTGGCGTGGGTCGTTCGCCTGGAACCTTGCGTCGGTCGGGGCAAGCACCTTAGCCAATAAACTTCTTGGCGTATTCTTGGTTGGCTATACGGCCAGGATGTTGGGGCCGGCTATGCTGGGCGAGGTTAGTTTTGCCACTTCGGCAACCGCTTACGCATCCATTTTACTCTCGCCTGGCCTCGCCATGTGGGGTACCCGAAGGATCGCCCAAAATCGGGAGCAGGCGTCGGAAACCCTCGCCATCGTAAACTTCGCCCAGCTTGCTTTGAGTGTCATCGCATACGGGTCCCTCGCACTATTTGCAATTTCGCTCGAAGATCGCGGCCAAGGGAAATTGGTTCTCATCGCGGGCTTAGGATTGTTCAACACGGCGCTCACCGTAGATTGGGTTTTCGCGGGACTGGAGCTGATGAGAGTCGCGTCCGCGCTTTACACCATAACGTCAACGCTCGCTTTGGCCGGATTATTAATCTTCCTCAAGGGACCTGAACACGCCGGTCGCTATCTAATCATCCTCTTTGCCGCCGGATTGTCTGTTAACGCCTATTCGTATGTTTTGCTCGCTCGCAAGCATGGAGTGCGTTTCACGGCTCCCGGCATTTCGGCTACCAAAGAATCCATCGTTTCCTCGATACCCCTCGGAACGACTGCCGCGCTAGTCGTCTTGCTGAAAAGCGCGAATATCTTCATCATTGGATATTTTCTCGGAAACGTAGCTCTCGGGCTATTTGCCGCAGCCGCCCGCCTGGTCGACGCAGCTCGAATCATGCAACGGGTGATCAGCAACGTATTCTTGCCTAGATTGGCTCGGCTTGCGGCAACGCACGCTCCTCGGGCCAGGCAAGAAGCCACCCTCTCGGCGCTCGCTCACGCTTCCGCTGGGCTGCTTCTCGCCGCATTTATTTTCGCCGAAGCGCCGGTCATAATCGCTGTGTTTTTCGGTCCCCAATTTGCCCGATCAGCTCTGGTTCTTCGGATACTTTCCGTAGCGGTGCTGGCAAATTATCTGATTTGCGGCCAAACGAATTGCTTGATCGCCTTTCGCCAAGACAAGGTGATGGTTAAAGTGGTCTTAGCTTCGGCCGTGGTCGCCATTGCAGGGGGGCTCCTGCTCGTTCCGAGATATGGGTTGGTCGGGGCGGCGATTGCCGTAAGCTGCATCGATCTAGCAGGTTGGCTGTCCTCGTTGCCAACCTATGTCCGAGTGATAGGTTCCCTTCAGCTAATGAAATGGATGTATCCGATTTTGGGAGCGCTCGCGCTCATTGCGGTTTCAAGCGTTCTTCAAAAAACTGGAATCGCCGCCCCCTATCGAATATTTGCCGAACTTTTGGCCGCCTTTCCGTTCGCCTGGAAGATGGCGAGGGATCTCAAGCATGATTCCGCCATGCTTCCAGCTCAATGATGTTTTTGGATATTGGCCGGCTTCGGCGGCTTTTTACCTCGTGGATTTCGTGATCCTCCCGAGCCTCGGTTGGTCAGGGGGGCCGCGTCTCGAGGCCGCGAAAGGTTCCCATCGGCGAGATAGTCGTTTCGATAGCGCAAGGCTTGGACGATTTGGCCCTCGCAAGCGGCGAGTTCCTCGAGCGAAGTCGCGCCCTTTTCCGCAGCGACTCGACTGGCGATCTCCGCAAACGGATCGATTTTGCCCGTATTGACCTTCCGATCCATGAGAGTCGCCATACCGGCTTCCGTGCGAACTAGATCGCAGACTTTGCAGGTAACCATGAGGCCGCCAAGCTGGACCGAAATCAAATCGTTTGCGGGATAGTAACGTTCCTTGGCTACTTGAAGCTGGGCCACCCGGAAGCTGTCGCTCTGCCGGCCCGCTCTCTGAAATACCGCGATCAACCGCTTGTCGTCGATAATTCTTGCCGCCGCTTCCGGCCCGAGAAACTCTGAGCCGGTCTTGGGATCGAGAACATCCAGAAATCCTTCCGGCGATACATCGATTCCAAACCTTCGAAAGTCGCTATTAAATCCGTCCGGATCGTTTCTCTTCATACGCATGAGGACGCTGCCGAGGGAGCCGCCCCCCTCTTTCAGGCAGGCGAACTGAAGCAATCCTACTGAAACGAAACCCGTGTCATAGGTGTTCACGGAATCAAATCCGCCTTCCAACTTCGACACAGACTTCATGACTTTTTGCTCGGAACCGGAGATCCCGGCGGCCGCAAACAAACGATCGAGTTCTTCGTTGGAGACGGCCTTGACCGGAGTTCCGCCGCTCATGACTCCATTCGGAAAACGGTAGTACGCGTATCTCTCGCGCATCGGCACGTTGTCCACAAAAGTAATCTTGATTTGACTATCGAACTGGACTATGTGTCGGATCGGAGCTACCGCGGTTGCGAAAGGGGGAGGATTACCGACAAGGCTTAATAGCTTTTCGGGGATTGGGCCAGGTTCTGGCGGGGGAATGTCAAGCGGCTCGGCGCCTCTAGCAAGCTGGAGAGCGGCTTCATTAGAAGCTCGAGCGATTCGGCCTGCCTCCCATCGGTCAAAAGCAACCTTGGAGTTGATCCAAGCCTCCCAGGTGAGCTGCTCATCGCTGGCCGCGGGAGGGGTTGAGGTAGGTGGCGTCTTTCCCAATCCACGAGCGCGATTATAATTCCAGAACCAAGTAGAGCCTTCGGGGGTGAGCCGCACTTGCCAAGGGCCTTTAGCCGCCGCCTCCGGAGGAGCGGAAGTTGTGTACCGCCCTGGCTGACCCCAGTAGTTGATAACTTGAGCCCGCTCCTCGGCGGTGAAGAGGGGATGTTGGCTCGGCGAAAAGATTGCGATGGTCGCGGTTGCGAGCGTTATGAAGACTTTTACCGGAAACATACGCATTATTGTAGGCGGATTGGTCGCATTGCTTAGGTTAATGGACGCTTGCCCCCTCCGGGCATTCTTCTTCAGGAGCTAATAGAATAGCCGCTCCGTCGACGCCATCGGCGGCGAGAATCATGCCTTGACTCTGAAGCCCCATCAGAGTCGCCGGCTTGAGATTCGCCACCACAACGACTTGTCTTCCAACTAGGTCTGCCGGCTCATAGCTTTTTCGAATCCCGGCCAAGACTTGCCTACGCTCGTCTCCGAGAATGATCTGCAGCTTCACTAGTTTGCTGCTCCCTTCGACGGGTTCCGCTTCGAGAATACGCGCCACCCTAAGCTTCACCTTCATAAAGTCCTCGATCGTGATTTGTTCTGGTTCGGCTTCTAAGGTCTGAGCCTCTCCTTCCTTTTCCGAGTTCTTTATCGGTTCAAGAGTGGCGGCATCCATTTGCTTCTTGGGATCGTACCGCGGAAAGATTGGCTGGGGCGACCCCAACGTGACGGCCGCCGGCAAACTCTCCTCGGTTCCGATCATTTTCCAATCTTCCAGGGGAGGTAAGCCAAGTTGCCGCGCGATCTCGTCGGCGGTCCAAGGAATGATTGGGCGAATCAACCCTTCCGTGGCCCGCAAAGCAAGAAGCATGGAACGAAGGACCGTAAATACTCGCTCATCCCCGGCTTTGGCCAGAGCCCAAGGGGCCTGAGTGTCGATGTACTTATTCAGATAACGAACCACGCTTATTGCGGCCTCGACGGCGCTGTCGATCCGATGAAGCTCCATGGCCGCTTCGAATTCCAGAACGGAGTTATAAATGAAGTCTTTGACCTCGGTTTCCGCTTCACCGGGCGGGATTGCCCCGCCGACGAACTTGTGAGCCATGGCAAGGGTACGGTTCAGAGCATTTCCTAGGTCGTTGGCGAGATCCGAGTTATATCGGCGAAGAACTTCCTCCGTTGTAAATTCACGGTCGCCTTCGTACGGCAGAAGCGCGGCTAGGCAAAAGCGTACAGTGTCGATTGCCGACCGTTCGCTACAGCCTGTGAGTGATCCGATATCTCCCGCCAACTGCCTCGGCTCGATGACATTACCTTTGGACTTACTCATTTTGGAATCGCCAAAGGTAAACCAGCCGTGAGCGATAATCGTTTCCGGCAATGGCAAGTCCGCCGCCATGAGCATGGCCGGCCAAAGAGTGGCGTGGAACCGAGTGAAGATTTCCTTGGCCATCCAGTGAACGTCGGCTGGCCACAGGTCGCCAAAGTGATCGGGGTCAGGCCAGCCGGTTGCCGCAATATAGTTAATCAGAGCGTCGAACCAGACGTATATGACTTTTGCCTCGTCGCCTGGGACTGGAATACCCCAGCCCGGATTTTGTCGCGTGATACACATATCGCGCAACCCTTGCTTAGCAAACGACACCACCTCATTCTTTCTGGTTTCTGGAAGGAGAAACGTCGGATTATTGTCTATGTGAGCAAGCAATCGGTCTTCAAAGGCGGATAGACGAAAAAACCAATTTTCCTCGCTGATGCGGCGGACTTCATTCCCGTCCGGGCTCTTTCCATCGATCAGATCGGATTCCTTGACAAACGCTTCCGCTCCCACGTCATACCACCCCTCATACTTGTCGAGATAGATGTGGCCGTTTTCCCGAAGCAAGGAGAAGAATTTTTGGACTGCCCCTACATGGCGGGCTTCGGTGGTTCGGATGAAGTCGTCGTATTCGATGTTCAAGCTCCGCCAACATTCTCGAAACTGAGTACTAATCTGGTCGACGAATTGCTGAATTGGCAGGCCCGAGCTGGCCGCCGCCTCCATCACCTTGATCGCGTTTTCATCGGTTCCGGTAAGAAACCATACATCCCAACCTTGCATCTTCCGATAACGGCGGGTCACGTCGCACACCAGCATCGTGAGCGCGTGCCCTACGTGAGGAACGCTGTTTACATAATAGATGGGCGTGGTGATGAAGTAGCGCTTGGGCATTCCCTAAAGTGTACTGCCTTGGCTGCACAGCCAATCACGCTACGAATTTGTATCCAACGCCTCTGACCGTGAGAAGTCGGATCGGCACGGAAGGATCCTTCTCGATACGCTCGCGTAACCACCGCATATGAACATCCACTGTCCGACCTGAAACGAACGCGTCTTCGCCCCAGACTCGATCGAGCAGCACTTCGCGAGTGAACACCTGTCCGGGGCTTCGCATCAAAAAATAGAGAAGGGCGAACTCCTTCGGAGACAGATTGACCGGGAGGCCCTCGAGCTTGATTTCATGGGTCCGAGGATCTATGTGCAGATTGCCACTCTCTATCGCTTCCAGGGGATTGTCGGCGGCCGTGCGCCGAAGAATAGCTTTGACTCTTGCCGCCAGCTCGCCGAGATTGAACGGCTTAACCACATAATCGTCGGCGCCGATTTCGAAGCCGGTCATCCGGTCGCCCTCATCAGCCCGTGCGGTGAGGAAAATGATCGGAACCTTGGAGTCTCTTCTGACCGCTTTGCACAGATCGAAACCGGAGCGCTGGGGAAGCATGACATCGAGAATCAAAATGTCGGGCTTTGTGCGCTTAAAAAGGCGCATGCCGTCTTCAGCCGTCGATGCGGTGAACACGCTGAAGCCTTCGCGACGCAGCTTATTCTCAACCGTTTCCAGGATCGTTGGTTCGTCGTCTACTAAAAGGACCTTCATGTGCTTTCGTCTAGCCAATGCTATGGAAATCGCAATTCAGGTTAAGGCCTTCTATGTTGCGATGATTTCCACGTTCGCTCTCGGTACGCAAACTTCCTCGCCTCCATCCAAACGAGCTTTCAGCACTCGTACTTCAGTGCCGGATTCAACCACCTGGAGCTGGGCCGGCAATTCGGTTACGGTCCCGAGCATTCCAAAGTAAGGTTCCCGTATGATTCGGATCGACGTCCCTTTGCCAAGCTCCAAGCCTTTCTTTTCCGCGCGGGGAGCTTCCGATCCATGCTCCATTGGAACAATGATTTCCGGCCGAATCACACCGGCTCGAATTTGCGTCGCTCCGTTGATGCTCGCCGTCCGACCCTCGAGGGATTTCATCAGATCAAACGTCCGCTTCGCCATATTCAGATGGCCAAACCCTTCGGTGACCATCAGCGTTAGGGGAATGTTTTCCTGACCTGTGATGGCCACTCCGATATCGTATCCGAGAAACTTGATGAGATCGACGTCGCGTATTCCCCCCGCGATAATCCCGGAAGCTCCTACTTCGGCGGCCTTGGCGATCGCCGACTCGCTCATCCCGCTCCCGCCCACGAGGATTTTGCCGGCGTCGTCGGAGCGCACGTCGTCCGCGTCGAGCATTCTCTCTCCATCCGCCACGGCGATCCGCATGGTCCCCGTGCGCTCCCCGCCGACTCCGAAAATGCCTTGCACCATTGCCCCGCGCGTTTCGACGACGGCACCTTCCCGCTCGATCACCTCGAAAATGGTGCCCTGGATGTAAGCATTGATCTCAACGGGGATGGAAGGCTCCCGAACGAGCACGTTACCGGTGATTTCCGAAACCGACTCCACAACTCCCGAGTATTCCGAGTTGACGGTTGATTTCCCCATTCCGAAGAATCCCTTGGTCTGGGCAACCATTTGACCCTTCTCGATTGGATCGCCCGGTTTAAGTGTGAAAAATCCGGCAATCTCGCGCGCTTCCACGCCTAGCTTTTCGGCGAGCTTGATAGTTTGTAGAGCGCCGGGAAGCATCGCTCTGGCGACCGCCGTATGAGGCTCCACCTTGTCCCCCTGCTTAACTAGAACCTCGCCTTTGATCGGGAGTCTGCGAGTTCGGCGGACGATGATGTCTTCGCTGACGGTCAAGCCGGGTGTGTATGCGGTGCCCAAACGAAAGTACCTCCAGAACCCACGTGGGGCGCGGATAGTTTAGCATGGCGCATCAAAAGATTTTCAATTTGCGGAGCCAGACATCGACTGTACGGTACAGAGTTTAAGAGGATGTTAAGCTTTCCCCGTCGGTCTCCCATGACCTCGGATGTACACTTCTGACGATGAGACGAGCGGTTATCGATGTGGGCTCCAACTCGGTGCTCTTATTGGTAGCCGAAAGTCTGGATCGACATCGGTGGACTCCAATCCTCGAAACGTCCGCCGTGACCGGGCTGGGCCAAGGAACCAAGGACAAGGGCGTTCTCTCGGAGAGAGGCATGAATGACACCCTGCTGGCCCTCGATCGAGCCTACGCGGCCGCTAGAGCCCACGGGGCCGAGCAAATAACAGCGGCCGCTACGATGGCCTGTCGCATCGCTCGCAATACCGAAGAATTCCTAGACCGAGCCGCCCGCCAAGGTACTCCGGTCACCATCCTTTCCGGTGACGACGAAGCTCATTTGGGATTTATGTCGGTCGCCGAAGATCAACGCTTTTGCCATGCCAAAATCCTATCGATCATCGACGTGGGTGGCCATAGCACCGAACTGATAACCGCAAGTCGATCGGACCAAGAATGGAAAATCCTGTTTAAGCGCAGCTTCCCTATTGGCGCTCTCGGCTTGCGCGATGGAGTGCTTCAGGAGCAATCGCCCTCGTTGAGCGCGCGCTTGAAGGCAACGGTCGAAATCGACGAGGTCATTGGGCTCGAGTATTTGCCCGGTCGAGCGGGAAAGGTAGTCACCCTAGGTGCAACGGGGACAAACCTCGTCTCGATTCGCGAGCGGCTGGAAGTTTGGAATCCCCAAATGGTACACGGCGCGACCCTCGATTACGAGGATATCAGCAGGGCGGTCAGCTTGCTCTGCAGCATGGATGACCTTGAGCGAGCGAACTTGATCGGCATGGAGAAGGGCCGGGAGAGGACCCTCCCTGCGGGCGCTCTCATCTTGGAACGATTTCTTCATGCTTGCCGAGTATCGGCATGCTTGGTAAGCGTTCGCGGGTGGCGGCATGCCCTTCTGGAAAACAATTACGGCCCGTTCCATTGGCAGGATAATCTGGGCCAGACGTCGAAATCCCTTCTATGAGCGGACTTAACGAGCGGCAGCGCTTTGGGCTGGTGGGGTTGGGGGCTATTGGCCTTGCCGCTTGCGGATTCGTGGGGTCAGCCTATCTCCAGCGTCCGCCTGCGATTACCATTGAAAACCCAGCGACTCCGCCTCCGGTAGTCGCTCAGGATTCCCAGAAATCGAGCGTCCCATCGAGGGTCATCGTTCACGTCGTGGGCGCCGTCAAAACTCCAGGGGTCTACGAGTTTCCATCCGACGCACGGGTCAATGACGCCATTGAAAAGGCAGGCGGCTCAGGTCCGAAAGCAGACCTAGAAGATCTGAATTTGGCGGCAAAGCTGTCCGATGGCTCGCAACTCTTCGTGCCCGTTAAGGGGGAAGTCACGGACAAGGTCGCAGAGCCCTATCGGGGAGGCGCAGCCGCCGAAAGCTCGTATCGACGGTCCTCGTCGCGCGGCCGGAGCGGTTCTGGGAAGCCCGCTCCTGGATCGATCTCCCTGAACACAGCGAGTGAGAGTCAGCTTGAAGCGCTACCCGGCGTCGGGCCCTCGACCGCCCAGAAGATCCTCGATTATCGGAAGGAGCATGGAGGTTTTACGAGCATCGACGAGGTAATCGCGGTCCGTGGTATCGGTCCTAAGAAGCTTCAGGCCATGCGGAAGTACTTACGCCTTTAGACTCGAAGCAGACGTCACAAACTCTCAGCGAATCACGAATAAGGCGTACTGACGGGGTGGTTTTGGAGTCGAAACGGGCTCGAGGTGGAAAGCAGCTAGGTCAGCAAGACTTAGTCTATTCGGACGAGTGATAATCCAAATCGGCCGATGAAATTTAGTCAGGATATTCAGGTCTTCGATATCCAAAACCGGCCTGTTCACATAAAATGAGATCGAAGGATGGCTGGTCTCCTGGAGATTCGCTGTTCTGGTTTCCTGGCTAGCGGTTCGTCTCGACATCTGGTAGGCCACGACGGAACCGCCTTGGTTTCGCACCAGCGATGCCAGGTCATGGATCTCGCGGTGAGTGCCGTTATAGTAAACGATAAAGCCCAGATTTACGATCACGCAAGCGGCTACGCTCGCGATCGCCCCCGGTAACCAAACGAGACGAACCCTTTGCGCGGAAGCTGCTACCCGTAAGCCGATCAAGACGGCAAGGGCTGGAACGGTCGGTAGTATGTAGTGGGGGAGTTTGGCGCTGCTCAGAGTGAAGAACAGGAAGACTATCACGGCCCACGAGGCCAAAAACCGACGAAACCTTGATTCATCGTCAGAGCCTTCCATGCGCCAAGAACCAGGAAGCCAAAAGATCCACGGAAGCATCCCCGCTACCAGGACTGCCAAGTAGAATACGAGGCCCAGTAGACCCCCGACGCTATGAGCCGAATCGCCTCCGGTAAACCGCTCGAGGTTCTGCTTGATCAAGAACTCCTCGACGAAGAGTTTGCCGTTGGCCGCATACGCGGGCAGATACCAGGAAGCTACCGTAAGCACAAAAAGGGCAATTCCGACCGACCACGAACCTCGGAAGCTTGACCTCAGGTCTGGTTCACGCCAGAAGGTCCAAGCTCCGATCAGACAAAACACGACGCACCCGATGGGACCTTTGGCGAGCACCGACAGACCAAGAGCAAATCCGGCCAGCCATCGCCAGCGGATATCGCCGAGAAGAGACTCAAAAAAGGCCAACAAGCCGGTGGTGAGGCACAGCACCATTGGGGCATCGGTCATCATCATCCGTCCCACTCCAACCATCAGCAGGCTGGTCGCTAGGATGAGCATCGAGATCTGTGCCGCCGCATGCCCGGCTCGCCTCCTCACAAATGCGCCCACCACGCCATAGAGCAAAAGGGAGCAAAGAACCGAAGGCAATCGCGGGCCGATGACCTGGCCGAACACCAAGATCGACGGCTTGGCAAGCCAATAGATGAGAATCGGCTTTTCAAACCAGGGAGAGCCGTTCAAAGTAGGTGTCAGCCATTCTCCTCGTCGAAGCATGTCACCCGCCACGGAGGCGTAAAATCCTTCGTCCAAATCAAACAAGCCGTACAGCCAGAAGCCAAGGAGCGGTAAGGCACAAAAAAACCAGGTAAGGAACCCGGAGGTTCTGCTTCGGGGGGCCTCCGATACCGTCATCGCCGCCATTCGACTGGAAGTCTGGCATGAACGCTCGGGCGCCTGTTAGTAGGTACACTCAGGGTTCGGCTTTTGGGTGACGCTTTCTCCTCTCCCGCAGATAAGCCGCCGAGAAAGAAAATGGCAAAGAAAGTCACTCATAACATAAAGCTCAATATTTCAGCCGGCAAAGGCACTCCCGCTCCTCCAGTTGGCCCTGCTTTAGGTCAAGCGGGCATCAATATGATGGAGTTCCTTAAGAAATTCAATGAGATGACGACCCCTCAAATGGGATTCGTCCTGCCTGTGGAAATAACGGTATTTGAAGATCGCTCCTATTCGTTCGTCGTCAAGCAACCGCTTAGCTCCGAGCTCATCAAGCGCGCTGCAGGTATCGAAAAAGGGGCGAGCAACCCTCTCACCGAAAAGGTAGGCGTCATTAGCCAAGCCAAGCTTAGGGAGGTAGCAAAGCAGAAAATGAAAGATCTCAATGCCCCCAACGAAGAGATGGCGATGCGTATTCTAGCTGGCACCGCGCGCTCTATGGGCGTCCGAGTGGAGGACTAAGGGCCTACTCCCAAGGAACTGATCCAAACTATCTTGGGTTTTCTCAATTACGAGCCAAAACGAACAGAGAAGACCAAACGTTATGAAATTCGGGTCTCCTTCCGGCGGCGCTTTATACAATGAATCTAATCAAGTTTGTGATGACGGCACTTGCGACTGTTTCCATCTCGTTGATGGCAGTCGCTGGGCCAGAAAATGAGTCCGATGCCGGATCCCAAGCCGCTGCCGACGTATTACGGCAAGTCGCGGGATCGGATGCCGCGTTCCTTCCCGCCAGTGCCGTAAAGGAAGATTACGATGCCGGCAACCTGGCGAGTATTCTTCAATACCCTACGGATGAACTCGCTGTGGTTAGTCTCAAGGGTTCTCAGGTGCGCCAGGCATTGGAGCGTTCCGCTTCGCTGTATCCTTCTCCGAACGCAGGTTTCCTGCAACTCTCCGGAATTACCGCCACTCTAAGCAAAAATGCCTCTCCCGACAAGAGAATTATTTCAGTGTTGATCGGCGGCTCCAAGCTCGAGGACGGCAAAGCTTACTCGGTGGCAATGCCAAGCTCGCTCGCTCGGGGTGGTCTGGGATATTTCAAGGTGTGGGACAGAAGCCAGATTACAAAGACCTTCGAAGGCAAGACTCTGGAGTCCTTTCTCAAAGGGAAGCGGATTCCGACCGACTTTTCTCCTCGCTGGACGATCCAGTAACTGCCGTCTTTTCGGTCAGGAAGGGAGTATAAAGCAAGTACATGCTTACTCCTTATGATTGGCAAGAAGGAATCGGCCACAGGGCTCAATTCGTTGAAACTCGCCTATCCTCAGGCACGCCCGTCATAGCCATTTCGATTCCGGCAGGCATCGTCGCGTTCACGGTTCGCCGCCAAGCCCGCAAGATCTTCGAAATCTACGATCATCTCTTGTTCGGGGCCATCGGCCAGCAGTCCGACGTCGAAGCGATGCGGGTAGGAGCCATCGATTTCGCCCATCAGGAAGGGTTTCAACGAAGCGAACAAGACGTCACGATCCAACGCGTAGTCGGCGCCCTGAGCCAACCTTTGAAGAAAGCATTTGGAGACTTTTCGACTGCCCCTTTTATCGTTCGGTCGCTCTTTGCCCAAGTCGGCGAAACCCCAGACAAAGACGTCTATTACGTGCTCGACTACGATGGCGACTACAGTGTAAGGAAGCACT
>JBBREX010000063.1:0-14397 GCA_038225245.1 Fimbriimonadales bacterium
CGCTCACGTAATATTGGCCGGATCGCTGAGCCGATTCCTTAATCGCCGACTGGGCCTGCTTCTTGGTCCCCACGAATAAAACGATGCCGCCGTCTTCCGCAATCTTCTTCACGTAGTCGAGCGCCTCTTCGAACAGCTTGATCGTCTGATGAAGATCGATAATGTAGATGCCGTTGCGAGCGCCATAGATGTAGCGCTTCATTTTCGGGTTCCAGCGACGGGTCTGATGACCGAAGTGGACTCCCGCCTCAAGCAGCTCTTTCATGCTGAGCTGTGCCATTTATTCCTCCAGGGTTATCCTCCGACTGGCCGTTGATTTAGCCCGCAAACCCAAAACTTGGGACCCTGCGATGCCGGCTAGCCGTGCGTAGTAGGCTTAAGTATACCGCCTGGAGCTCGATCGGAAGCCAGCTAAGGGGTTGGCTTCCGATGAGTCGTTACCTTCTTACCGGCGATAAATCTCGAACACGTTTCCGCTTAAAAGCGATGTCATGTACAGATGGCCGTTCGGGCCTGTCTCGAAGTCCGTGACGACTCCAAAATTCTGCCCCACGATCAGGCTCTCGCTTTCCGTAGGATCAAACTTGTCGAAGTTATCGGCAACATGATCCCGCAGCCGGGCATCTGCCGAGACATCGATGCTCTTTCGATTTGACGTGAACTTGAAGCGTAGGAGATATCCGTTAGCTAAGGTTAAACGAGCGGCTCCGACAAAGAGGTTGCCCTCGTATTCCGCCCCTAAACCGGTTCCACGCACGAATCCGATGCCCGCCGGAGCGATAGCGTATTTCCAGCTGAACTCCGGGTCGTGATAGTGCGAATCCGGCAGATTGTAGAGCCGAGAAAGCGCTTCGGTCGGCGTATTGGCAATGTTGGTCGGCGGCCACCGAAGTTGCTGCAAACTACCGCTCGCCACCTCGATCGCCTTGTATTGAGCAATGCGCTTTACGGGGCCCACTATCTGCACCCAGCCGCCGTTGAATCCGGGCGTCACCCGGTTGATCTCGTCGAAGCTATCATCGCCATTCTCCTGCGTCCACAGAGTCCCCGTGCGAGGATCGATGTCCATTCCGAAACTATTGCGAACGCCATACGCGAAGATGCGCTGAATGTTATCGCCCACCGCGCCTCCTATCTCGTCGCCAAGGTCGAAGAAAGGATTGTCGTCAGGAGTCGAGCCGTCGTCCCTCAGTCGCAAAATAACCCCGGTCAGGTGAGCGTTGTCGGGTTTTGGACCGCCGAACTGATCGTCGGGCACGGGCCCCATCATGTTGTTTTGCATGAATCCGCGCCGCCCATTATCGCCAAATATGATAAAGAGGTTCGCAGGGTCGCCGACGTGGCGGTTCGAGTCGTGCTCGAAGCGCAGAACGCCGCCATCGTGATTTCCGCGTAACGGCTGGCCCGCGTCCGCTTGATAGGCGTGCAGGTGAATCAAGGTCTTATCGTAAGTCAACGTAAAGCCGTTCCAGGTAAAGCGGTCAACCCGGTTGCCAAGCAAAGGCACCTGGGCGATGTCGGTCGAATCGGCGCCGGTCAAGCTCTCCGTCCAGAAAAGATAAACCCAGTTCTTGGTTGGGAAATCCGGATGTAGGGCGATGCCTAAAAGCCCGCGTTCGGAAGCCGAATTTACCGGCAAGTCGAGGGCAGTGCTCTGTAACGCGCCATTGACGATGTGCTGTACTTTGCCGCTCGCTTTTTCTAGCACGAAGAAGTCGTTATCGCCGGGAAAAGCCATAGAGACAGGCTGTTCGAGGCGAGAGGCCGCCACTCGCACGGCGAGATTGGGATCGACCAATGTGGGCTGTTGAGCATGCGCTCCCACCGAGGAAAGAATGGCCAAACCGGTCGGCCACAAACCGGTCGAAAACAAGTTAAGAATTCTGTTGGATTTCATGAATGAGGGCTCCTGCAAGCTCTGCGATTGTTGCTTGCATCGAGATTAGTCACACTGCCGGTTGTAAAAGTTGGCGGTGAACTAACCACCGTGGAGTGCCTAATAAAATAGGCCGCCGAATGTCGGCGGCCTATCGGCTGACGAAGTTTGAGCCTTATCCGCCCTTGCCCATTTCTTTCATCTTCTTCATCATCGCGGCCTCGAATTTTTCGTACTCCACGTTGTCGACCGTGAAGTCGTTGATCATGAAGTTGGTGCCGGTGAAGTCCCAGTCCTGGCCCGCGTCGGTGAACGTCAGCTTCGTAGCCACGCCCTGTTGATATGATCTGTGGGTCGGATCGGCCATCGGCGGGTTCACGACCTTCGGCGCTCCCGCATATCCGCCATCGATCAAGTGCCCCGAAGCGGTGGAGATATCCCCGACGTGCACGATGAACTCCTTGCCTTGCATTTTCCGAGCGATCGGGACATATTTGATCGTCCGATTCTTGGCGGCGGGCGGGAATACATGCTTGGCAACCTCGACCAGCGCTTTCCTTTGCTCCGTGCTGGCGTGGTCGTCGATGTACACATAGTCGAAGTCCCAATTACCAAAGGATTCCATCATCGTCTTCCCTTCCGGGCTACGAACAAACTGGGCGAGCGCCAAGCCGGCTAGCGGCACGCCGTTATAGCTGCCCGAGCGGATGAAGATCACTTGATCGCCGCTGCAGGTCATCCGAGTGGGCATAGAGCCGAACCAACACGGACACGCCGCGTTGCATGAGCACGCCTCGATGAGTTGGCCGGAAATCTTCCACATCGGCTTAGCCGAAATGGGCTTATGGTTGCTTGTCTTCTCGTCGGCGCATAGGCCCACCGCAACAATGGCGAGACCTAACATTACAGATAACTTGGCAGTCATATCTTGCCTCCTGAGGTGAATTGCCTCGATCGGAAGAATACCCTGGCTCCGTTTCCTTGGAAGCTGCCGCAAACCGCCGGCGGCCGCCTCCGAGAAGAAGCAGCCGCCGGGATTTTCACCAAGGATCGGGGAGACTTATGGCGTCAGAAGCCAAATCCACTGATCCACAGAGATCGTCCAAGTGTTCGTGAACACGGGACCCGTCGGCTTAATCCGTACACGGCCTCGCATCGCCATCGTTCCCGACTGGATGTGATCGTTCGGATTGGAAAGGGGATCGGTAAACACCGTATCGGAGGTAGGCGCAACGCCTGAAAGCAGATTATCGTAATCGTTGATCGCATAGTTGAACGCATCGATCCTATGGCCAAGGCCAGTGATCGAAACGTGGAACTCGGACTGCATCTTTAGCGCGCTCGCCGTCTGCTGAGGCGCGGTCGCATCGAATAGTACCGTGATCGGTGATTCCAAGGGAAAGGCGATGGCGCCGTTGCGAACTACGAGATAGCTGTCATCGCTATTCCGAAGGCTGTTAACGTTCCCGGACACGAAGCCGCCTCGAAAGATCGTAAACGCCGCAGTCGGCACGACCATCTCGCTAGAAGCAGGTCGAATGTCGCCGCCAACGATGTTGCCCACGCCAACGCCGTTTCCGACTTGGGTCGTATTTCCGGTCGTTAGGTCCACCAGGCGAAGGAACGGCGTGGGATGGTTTTCCGTGAGCCATGCCCGGCCATCGTTGCCAATCGTAAAGGCGTGCGGAGCCCAAAGCGCCCCATTTACCGCCACGCTCGAGATAATATTTCCGTTGGCGGGATCGACGTGAAGGATCTCCGAATTCGTCCCTCCCGGAAAGCGCATGATGTAAAGGTCGCCAGTCGGCGTGAAGGCAAGGTCTCCCAAGTATCCGCCGATGTTGCTAATGGGAGTAAACACGCCAGTCGTGAGATCGACGCGGCCATACGCCCCGTCAGTTCCGCAGCCGTACATGAAGCCAGTTGCGGGCGAGGAGTCTAAGGCGATGATGGCTGCTCCCAGAGGAGCAAAAAGGGGCGTGGCAGCGCCGGTGTTGATATCAATTCGCGCGAGCTGCGAATTCGTCCAGCCGACGATGCCGTACAGGTTGCCGTTCTGGGCGAACCCGCAGCCATAGCAGGACATTCCGGTACCGCCAATGATCGTCCCAACGCCGGTCGACGTATCGATTCGAGTTAAATTCGAACCGCCGCTGCCCATGCAGTAGAACTGATCTTGAGCTCCGGACGGTCGAGGGAAAAACGCGATCGACGAAACAAGAAAAGCTAAGGCAAAAACGATCCTTCTCTTAAATCCAATGAAATGCATCTGAAGACCTCCAGTCGGCAGACTAAATCAATGCCTGCCCCATCTCATTGTATATGGTAATTGGCGGAAGCGAAGAAATGAATTCGGTTTTTATGTCGCGACGTTGCCATCGTGTACGATGGTTGTGATGGCGATCGTCAATTACACCGTCCTTGCAGCATGTGCATTCCTGAGAGTGGCCACGGTCCAAGATCAGAAGCTGGTCGGAAAGTTGACCGGCACATTTGTGCTTTCGGATCCGGCGCATTCCAAAGAGCTGACCAAAGCTCAACGGGAGAATAACACACATAAGCCCCTCTTGGAATTGAAGAACCACCACCGCTTTTCCTTTGCATTTGCCCTGCGAGTAAAGGGACAGTGGAACTGGCACAACACAAATGGCACGTGGTCCTTTTCCAAAAGCATCCTCACATTGCGACCAACACAGATGAATGGCAAGAAACTCAACTTCGACGAGCCGAGGTTCTGTTGGCTGAGCAAGGACGGAAAGACGCTCACGACCGGTAAGCCGGGCGAGCGAGACAGGTTCTTTGTGACTTTCACCAGAGACTGACGAGCCTACGGCACCGTAACCGCCATGCTATCACTTGGGCTATGGACGAACGGCAAGGCGAAGTATCGACCCTCGAGCAGCTAAAGGCATTCATCGTTCTGGTTGGATCATTTCACGACGGCATCATCAAAGAGATGCACTGGGTCAATAACGGTTTTATTGCACCCGATCTCGGGATGCGTCTTACGGACACCGCCACCGCGCGAGTCCTCGTGCAACGGCAATTTCGCAATCCTTCCGCGGTTGAATTGGTCTTTCATGGGCTCAAGTGGCTCAACCTCGACAACATCGGGATGGTGTTCGAGAGCGAGGCCAGTCAGTCGGGCAAGCTCTTGGTATTCAGAATTGGCGCGAGCGAGTTCCACTTCGAGAGCATGAGTTATCGCTTCGCCTCAGTCTGGATGGGCGAGGCTAGTCGCTTCGGATCGTTTGTTCCCGGAAGGAACTGATCTGGCGCACACCTAGCCGTTGCCCCAGGATACTGCACCGTTACCACGCTGACGTCGTCCGAATAGCTCCCCAACCCCAGCAATGAAACGCACCCCCTAAATAAAGCCGAATCGAGCTACCTCTCGCGTAGTATGGAACGATGAAGGTGAAGGATGTGATCAAGATGGTCGAGCGAGACGGTTGGATGATGATTCGGACTTCGGGGAGCCATCGTCACTTCAAGCATGCAACCAAGCTGGGTCTAGAAACGGTCAGCGGAAACGCCCACGACGAAATGCCAAAGGGTACTCTGAATAATGTCCTGAGGCAAGCGGGTTTAAAATGAGCCAGTACATGATCGTAATCGAGCGGGACGGCGAGGCATGGGGCGCCTATGCGCCCGATCTTCCCGGCCTTGGAGTTGCCGGCTCGAGTCGCGAAGAAGTGAAGCGATTGGCTAAGGAAGCGGTCGCCAAGCACGTTGCGCTGTTGCGCGAGCTTGGCGAGCAGGTACCGGAACCACGCGCCGAGGTTACTTACGTCGGCGTGAATTGAGCGCCGGGCCACGGCTGGAGGCGCGTGATGTCCTATCAGTTAAAGATTCCAGTCGCCGCCAACCGTGCCACCCGTCGCCAAAAAACTCATAGGCTCGCGGGAATGGTCAGGTAGATTAGGCCATGGCTCGGATTCTGATTCTGGGAATGACTCTAGTCGCTGCTGGCGGCATGTTGGGCGGCACTGACTACAGCGGGAACGATAGCGGAAGGGATGCAAACCTCCTTGCGGCGGTAAGAGCGGACGACTTCGATCAAGTCGTAGCTGCTCTAAAGAACGGAGCGAATCCAAACGCGAAAGGTCCGGACGGATTTCCGATACTGTTCTTGGCCACTCCGAAGACGCCACTTATCATAACTGCGCTACTCGCAGCCGGAGCGAACCCCGATTCCCAAGCGCCTGATCCGTGGTCCAAGACAATCGTCGATCATTACATTTTGCTGGCGCTTCCCAAATGGGGGGCGGCTTTCCCACCCTTGAGCAGTCGTATCATGCGGTCGAACTCTTGGTGGCGGCGGGGACCAGACGCCGTCCCATGCCGCCCGAACGAGTTGATGGAATTTCACCCATGCCCCTCAATTGGAAAGTTCGGTTCCAAAGGCTTATGCGGGCGGCTCGATAATCTATCCCTCACCACGCGCGAGTCGATGAGGGATGAAATTGAGCGATTTATCCCTCAACCCGTGCCGGGTTGAGGGTTTTCATATAGATAACGGCTGCTAAACGGCGAACGCGCTTTCTGCGCTTTGGAGGGGGTTTTTTCGCCACGGTTGGTCTTAAAAACGAGACCCTCAACCCGACACGGGTTGAGGGATATGATCCTTTGGCCGGGTCCTAATCCGGATAAATCGAGTACGGATTCCAAGCGGGATCGGCGTTCATCCGGATGAGGGCGAGCTGGCCCACGTGGTACGCGTCGTGCAGTACCAGGTAATCCATCGCTCCTTGCAGCACCTGATCCTCGCTCGACGACGTCGCGAAATCGACCGCCTCATCCCGCAGCTTCTTCCGCAATTCCAGCAGATGGCTGCTCGAATGATCGTCCACCTTGTAGGAGCCCCACTTGTAGTCCTCGCCGCGGGCGATTCTTTGAAACGCGGTGTATACCTCGCATAGGTGCTCGACGATCTCCCGCACGCTCATGCCTCCCTGGCACGCGTGGGCGTCCCAAGCCGTTTCGGGCATTCCGTTCAGGACGTGCTCATACTGAAAACCCGTGCTCGTCAAAGCCGCTTTCAGAAGTTCTGGCGCATTCATACCCTTAGTATCCCACGTGGCGGGTTTAATTCGATGGTGAGTGATGGTTGGGACGAATCGGCCGACGCCTGGATCGCGTTCGTGGATGCGGGCGATCCGAATCGTGAGCTGCTTCTCGATCCGGTGATGCTGAAGCTGTGCGGCGGTCTTGAAGGCGTTCGCGTGCTCGATGTCGGCTGCGGCGAAGGGCGGTTCGCTCGCCGCATGGCCGCTCGCGGGGCGATGGTCACCGGCATCGACCCTACCGATCGGCTGATCGAGGTGGCGCGCATCCGCGGCGGCGGCCCAACGTACGACCTCGGTATCGCGGAAACGCTTCCCTACGAGGACGCGGCGTTCGACTTGGTGGTGAGCTACGTCCAACTGGTCGACGTGCCCGACTATCGGACGGCTATTTTCGAGATGGCGAGAGTCCTTCGCCTCGGCGGCAACCTGGTCGTGAGCAACCTTAACGGCTTCGTGACGAGCGTGATGACGGGCTGGCATCGCGACGCAGCCGGAAACAAGCTGCACTACCCAGTGGATCGCTACTTCGAGGAGCGTCCTGAACCGACGAGCTGGCAGGGCATCGAAATCGTGAACTGGCACCGGCCCTTGAGCTCTTACATGAAGGCGTTCCTCGACGCCGGCCTCCTGCTTCGAGATTTTCGGGAACCGTGGCCCTCGAATAGCGCGATCGATCAATGCGCCCGCCTTCGCGACAGCCGCCGCCTGCCGTTTTTCTTCGCGGCCAAGTGGGAAAAGCCATGAGGCTGACGCCTTGGCTCATCCGCTATGGCTACGAGCAGGGGGCGTTTCCCATGGCCTCCGACGACGGCGAAATCTTTTGGATGGCGGGAAGGCAGCGCGCCCTCTTCCCTATCGAAGGCATGCACGTGTCCCGTTCGCTGGCCAAGAGCATTCGGCGGCAGCTCTTCGAGGTGAGATTCGATACCTCGTTCGAACAGGTCATGCGGTGCTGTCTGCGGCCTGTGGACAACTGGATCAACGAGGAGATCATCCAGTGTTACACGGAGATTCACCGCCTCGGCTGGGGGCATTCTTGCGAGTGTTGGCGAGAGGGCGTGCTCGTGGGCGGAGTTTATGGAATCGCTTTGGGGGGCTGTTTTTGCGCGGAATCGATGTTCCACCGCGAGACAAATGCGTCGAAAATCGCCTTGTGGGCGATGATCGAGCACTGCCGTGAGCTTGGATTTATCTTGTTCGACGCCCAGGTCATGAATTCACACTTGCACTCGCTGGGTGCTTATCCGATCGGCCATCGGGAATATATTAAGCTTCTTAAGGCGGCTCTCCAGGTGCAGACGCCCTGGAGCAACCCATCTCATGCCGAGCCCTAGTCGCAAACGCCGTACCAAGTGCCCGACCAGGACTGGGCGTTGGTCTCTCCCGACCGATGGCCGAAAGGATCGACGCGGGCTTCGTCGAATTGTGCTGAGCCGCTGACATACCTTGCATGGCTGTCGCTAAAGATCATCGATCCGCCGGTCTTTCCCCACTCCCGAAAGTAGTTACCGGGCGGCGGACAATCGTAGCCGTATCGAGCGCAGTCGCGGTCGGCCTTCGATGAGAAGAAGGGGAACATCTCGATGCGAATGACTCTCGTGTCGGCAGGAAATTCGACGGCCCCTTCGTTCACGAGGGCGGTCGTATCATAGACTTGGTTGTTTTGTGAAGACTCGCCCGCCACCGTCGAGAACATGCAATGGCCGAACCGATAAGACGTGCCATAGGCCTTCCAATAGGTGTCATAGCTTCCACCCAGAAGTCCCTCGTCGACCGACAAATAGGGACTTCCCACGTCGAGCGGACTGCGAAAGATTTGCTGGTTCTTGCTATAGGGCAAGAGAAGAAGCTCGGTCCCTTTGTGTCCGGCCTGGCCCGCCGGCGGAATGCTGTTGTAGGCGTAAAAAATCGGCATTCCATCGTCGTAGTCGCCGATATAGAGCTTGACTGCGAGTCCAATCTGACGAGCATTGCTGAGGCAGGCGGTTTTCTTCGCTGCCTCTTTGGCTTGAGCGAACACCGGGAAAAGGATCGCCGCCAAGATGGCGATGATGGCGATGACGACGAGCAACTCGATAAGCGTAAAGCCCGATTTGTCCGTTCGCGTTTTCATGTTGAGACCTCCTCGGTCGAACGACAAAGGCTGCCTTCACTCATTGCGAAGGCAGCCTGCGATTCGGATTTGGCCGCTTCCGCAATCCCTACGCCGGTATTAACCGGATCAGGTTCTTAGGGTCTTCCTGGGTAGGAACTCTCAGCCTTGCGGCTCCCCCTGCGGGCAAACATTTGTCTTCCTTATTATACGTTAAGAAAGCTTCGCTTGAGCCGCCATCCGTGCGAAGTGTTCGCCTAGAGCTTCCTCGATCGGCCTCATCGGCTTAATTCCCAAATCCTTCAGCTTCGTGTCGGCGAGGGAACTGTTTTTCGGCCTTCTCGCACGAGTGGGCCATTGCTCGGAAGAAATTTCTTCGACTTCGGTTGGATAAGCGGCTGAGTTTGCTTTGCCGTACACCTTGGTCGCTAGCTCGGCGAGGCGATGCCAGCTCATTCGGTCGGGTCCGACCGCATGATAGATACCTCCCGAAGGATCGGCTTCGATGAGATCGAGAAGCGTGCGCGCAAGGTCTCCCGTGTACGTGGGATTTCCAAACTGATCACCAACCACTCGTAGTTGCTTCCCTGACTCCCAAGCTTTCGCTACGGTGGTGGGAAAGCAATTTCCGTTTGGGCCAAAGAGCCATGACGTTCGCACGATCAGCGAGCCAGGTGCCGCCGATTGGACGGCTTCTTCTCCGTCGCGCTTCGTAAGGCCGTAGGTGTTAATAGGATTCGTAGGACCTGCCTCGTCGTAAGGTTCTTCTTGCTCGCCATCGAACACAAAATCGGTGCTGAGATGAAGCAAACGGCAACCGGCAATGCTGCAAGCTCGCGCCACCGAGGCGGGAGCCAGGGCATTTACATTTGCCGCTAAATCGGGTTTGGTTTCCGCTTGATCGACGGCCGTGTAGGCGGCGCAATTGATGCACCAATCGAGCTTGCCAAAGTCGCCGATCGCAATCCGCGCCACTTCAGCAGGATTCGTGATGTCCAACTCCTCTGCCGAAGGTGCGCAGACTCCCATATCTCGGCTCTTTGCTTCGGGCACAACATCGGAGCCAAGCATTCCCGCACCGCCGAGAACGAGCAAGGATTTTCCGGCAAGCTCTATATGACGAAGCATTCCATGAGATCAGTAAGATCGGGCACTTCATCGAGGCCCCACATCAGCGCTAGAGCCTCTTCAATTTGACTTGAGCGCAACATCCGGTCGGCCATGGAGTGAAACTTTTCGTTGACTTCGTCATCGCTCATCGGATTGAGAGCGTGGCCGCGCGGGGCATCCACGCGTTTCACCATTGTAGAACCGTCCTTCAGCTTTAGGGTCAGACGATTTGGAATGCCTTGCTCGGGATAGAGTGGATCGAGCTCCGCATCGGCAACGACCGTTGTTCGAGCCACCACAGACAGCAGAGCCTCGTCCCGATAGCGCTTTTCGTCGAACGTAGCTTGAGTGACCGCTCCATCGATTAAGGCGGCGCAAGTGATGTAGGGCAACGAATGATCCGCCGTCTCCCTGCATTGAGGTCGCCACTTTTCCGGTTCCCCGCCGATGATTTCGTAGCTTGCGTTGAAGGTGGCGATCTCGAGAGAGTCGATTTCGTCGACGGTAAAGGTTCGTCCGTACTCAGCGACCAATTGTTCGGCCGCGTTCACCGCGCTCTGGCTATGGTATTCCGCCGGGTACTTCTTGATATAGGTCTTGTTGATCATGAAAGGTTCGCCATCGCCTCCGAAGCGTTCAAGATCGAAGGTGTCGCCCCCACATACCTCGTTGAAGAAGCCCATCTCGCCTTCGAAGACTTGAGATGCCCCCGTCATCCCTAGATGAGCTAGCAAGGTCGCGAAAACACCGTTTCGAGATGCGTTCGCGAACGCGCATCCTTTCCACATGCTCAGCTCGCCCACCCGTGTTTGACGCATGGCATTGTTTGGGACGCCGGCCAGACCAAGGGCATGTACCATCGTGTCTTCGTCGAAACCCAGCATGGCCCCGCAACCAGCAACCGTGCTAAAGGAACCATATGTCACGTGATCCCATCCGCGCTTCCGGATCGAATACGCATCGCATAACCGGCATTGAATCTCATAGGCGATAACCGCTCCCCGAACGACTTCTTCGCCTCCGATCCCAAACGCCTCCGCAATGGCTAAAACTGCGGCGAAATTATCGCTGGGATGAGCCGGCTCCTTGCTGAGGTATGTGTCGTTGTAATCGAGATAACGAAAGGCGGTGCCGTTGGCGAATGCGGCGAGTTCGGGAGAACTTTGATGGCGAGTGCCTAACACCGTTGCCCCGGCATGGCCCGTGGTTAACGCGGCCACATCACGGGCGATTTTAGGTGGTTCTTCTAGCCAAGCCCCCATCGCGCAACCCATCGTGTCGATCAGTCTGCGCTTGACCTCATGGATCGCCTCTCCGGTCAGCTGATCATAGTCCAAGTTGCAAGCGAAATCGGCAATTTTGTGGGCCAGTGGCATCGGGCAAGACGCTCCTTTGTGGGGGGAATGCTTGTCAAAGGTTACCCTTGCCAGCTTTTAGGTTACTTGGTTCCTTGCGCCATACAAGGCCCGACTAGCGTCGGTAGAACAAGATGCCTTCTCAAGACAAAGACTCAAATGCGATCTTGATCGTCAACAACGCCTCGCGAAGAGGACAAGAAGCGTTCGATCAAGCTGTCGAGGCATTGACCAAACACGGCTTGAAGCTCTCTAAAACCTTAGCCACGAAAAACTCGGATGAAATCGAGCACGCCGTGGCCCAAGGCGTCGCGGAAGGGATTCCTACGATCATCGTAGGTGGGGGCGATGGCACCTTGGGATCGATTATCGGGAATTTCGTTGGCAAGGAGTCGGCCTTGGCGATCTTGCCACTTGGCACTGGTAATTCATTCGCGCGCGACCTTGGAATACCAGATGTGGAGGCGGCGGCAAAGATCGCCGCTACCGGCAAAAACCTACAGATCGATGTGGGACAGATCAATGGTCGATATTTCATCAACGTCGCTACCGTTGGCCTTTCAACTCTCATCGCGGACGAACTGACAACGGTCGCAAAAAAACGATTTGGCAAGCTTGTTTATGCAGTCGCCTTAGCCCGCGCGTTGAGAAAGCTAAAAGCCTTTAAAGCCGAGCTGGTTCTTCCCTCGGGCTCGCAGCAGTTCCGGACCCTCCAAGTGGTGGTCGGGGTTGGCCGTTTTCATGCTGGGCCCTTCCCTCTTTCTCCGGGCGCCACCATCACGGATGGACAACTGAACGTCTACGCCCTCGAGGAAACCTCGCGGTGGTCTCTCTTCAAATATGCCTGCCATTTACCGGGCGGCCACCATGTGGCCATGAAGGAGGTTTCCGGCGTGAAGACGGAGAGCGGTTTACTCTCGACGACGCCTATCCAACGCGTTACGGTGGATGGCGAAGTGTCACTTGAAACGCCGATTAAGTTTGGGATCGTGCCTGCTTCGGTGCGAGTTAAGGTGTCACAAGATTTCAGTCCGCTAGGCTGATGGGCCCGTCGGTATACTCAAATCATGGCAGACCGGATTTCGGCTCCCAAAGTTTTGGCCATGAAGGTGCAACGTCAGGCAGTGGTTTGCATCACCGCTTACGACGTGATGACGGCCGCCATCGCCGATGCCGCGGGCGCAGATGTCATTCTGGTCGGAGATTCGGTGGGAAACGTTGTCCTCGGTTATGAGAACACCATTCCTGTAACCCTTGCGGAAATGATCCACCATACGCGGGCCGCATCCCGGGGAACCAGTAGAGCCCTCCTGGTGGCCGATCTTCCCTTCGGCAGCTATCAAGCTTCTGTCGAACAAGCGGTCAATTCATCGGTGGACCTGATCAAAGCAGGCGCCCAAGCCGTCAAACTGGAAGGTGTCCACACTGAAGCGATACGGGCGATCGTTCGTGCGGGAATTCCCGTCATGGGTCACCTCGGAATGACCCCTCAATCCGTACACGCTTTCGGAGGATTCAAAGTTCAGGGCAATGGGGAAGCGGCGGAGCGACTGATTAGCGAGGCTCACGAGCTCGAACAAGCGGGAGTCTTCGCCATGGTCCTCGAGCTTATTCCGGGAGGAGTTGCCCAGACTATTACTCGGTCGGTCGGCGTGCCAACGATCGGAATTGGCGCAGGTCCCAAATGTGACGGACAAATTCAAGTCTTCCACGATGTGACAGGGTTGAGTACAGCAAAATTGAAGCATGCCAAGCGCTACGTTGAAGGTCTCGAGATTCTGCGCTCAGGTGTTCGCGCCTACGTTCAGGAAGTACGAGAAAATCGGTTTCCCACCGACGAGCACAGCTTTTGATCGTAGCTAGGAGCCTCGAAGACCTAAACCGCCTGCTCGACCGATCAAAACCCCTGGCGCTCGTGCCAACGATGGGAGCTCTCCACGAGGGACATCTAGCTCTGATGGAAAGGGGAAAGGAGCTGGCCGGCCGCGTCGCAGTGTCTTTATTTGTCAATCCCTCCCAGTTCGGCCCGTCAGAAGATTTCATGCGTTATCCTCGCGATGAAAATCGCGATTTTACGCTCGCTGAATCTGCAGGCGTCGATTTCATGTTTGCTCCCAATGCCGAAGAAATCTACCAAAACCAAGGCGTTTGGATCGACCCGGGGCCAACCGCTGAAGATTGGGAAGGAAATGTGCGCCCAGGGCATTTCCGAGGGGTCTCGACGATCGTTCTAAAACTCCTAAATCTAATGACGCCGACAGTGGCGATCTTCGGAATGAAAGATCTTCAACAGTGCGCTGTAGTCAAAGAGATGGTATCGAATCTTAACGTTCCCGTTGATTTAGATTTTCTTGAAACCGTTCGGGATGGGGATGGGCTCGCCCTTTCCAGCCGTAACGCTTATCTGACTGACCGTACGCGCCGCATTGCTCCTCTCTTGTATCAGGAATTAGTTTCCTGTGCATCTGTGTTCTCGAAAAGTTGCCAGAATGATTCCATCGCAGCAAAGGTTTTGAAAGAAACAAATGCCCGCTTAACGAATGCATCATTCACGGTGGACTATCTTGGGATAGTGGATGCCGATACCATGAAATTTCCACGCAACTCCGATAGTCAGGTAAGAATACTTGGTGCGGCAATCCTTGAGGACGTACGACTAATCGATAATGTTCCCTTGCCAAAATGATCAAAATAACTAACAATCGTCTGCGCGCTTTTTAAGCTCTTGCGTTTGATGGGCAAGTGAGGTAATATGGCTCGAAAAATAAGCAGGACAAAAACCATGCCTAGAACAGTCAACGAAATTACCAAAGCATTAAAACTGAAGGCCGAGCCGAAAAGGGACGCATTAACTATCCGCATCGGCGTTAAGAAGCTCGTTTTGCCATTCGAAGT
>JBBREX010000064.1:0-14368 GCA_038225245.1 Fimbriimonadales bacterium
AGGGCCACCATATGGCGGTCGCCGCGCTTCCGGCAGTGCTGGAGCAGGAGCCGCACGCCCATCTGATGTTCGTCGGAAGGCGAGATCAAGGATTCGACGAAGAAATCGATTCGATGGTGGCCGAGCTCGGAGTTGGAAGCCACGTAACCTTCACCGGCAACCGCGAAGACGTCTCCCGCTTGCTCGACGCGATGGATTTCTCGATCTTGCCTTCCCATATGGAAGCTTGCCCACTCGCCGCTCTCGAGGCGATGGCGCGTTCCAAGGCGCTCGTTGCCTCACGGGTCGGCGGCCTCTCCGAGCTCGTCGTCCACGAGCAAACGGGGCTCTTGGTCGACCTGTCCCCACACCAGCTCGCGGAAGGCATGAGCTACTTGTTAGAGCACGAGCACGAGCGCGAGCGCATGGGAGCGAACGCCCGGCGCCTCATCGAAGAGAAGTTTACGATGGCCCAGATGGTCGAACGTCTCGAAGCGGTTTATTGGCGTACGATGAGTCGTTCTTAGAACCTATCCGCCACTCTCCCGATGGCTAGTCGGACTTCCCTGCAACGCACAGTTGAGCATGATCATATTCACGACCCGCTTTTCGCTCGGCGACCATCCACTTCTTATTTTGTCCCAACGAGCTTGTTCCCGCCGGTCGAGGACTTCTTCTATTCGACGTTCGATCGCCTGCTCGTAACCCATATTGCCCTGAAGGAGCTTATCGGCATTGACCGTCAAGCAAGCTTTCATCGCCTTGTAAAAGAGGCGTCTTTCCCCCTCTTTCATTTGAGCAATCGAGTCCCGGGCGCTCTCTTGCTCCGAGGTCGTGAGACCTACCATTAGGTCTTTAGTCAAAAGTTGCTCGTCGCGCATCGCCTGCCCTGCTCCCCCTAAGGCGAGCAAGAATAGGGTTGCTACGACACAAATGTGGCGGCTTCGCATGATCGAAGTTCTCCTTGCGTTATTTGGCATCGGCTTGGAACCGCTTAACCAGACGAAGGACGCGAACCGAGGGTGCTTCGTTTCCGGGGCTAATCTAACCTCTCAAGCTCTTGGCCCAGCGGAGCAATGCAAACGCGCCTACGGTTACAACCAAATCGATCATCATGCTGAGCGCATCCACGAGGTTACCGTTCCGCGTTTTTTGAGGTTTCGATCCCCGGAGTAATATCGGAAGGTATTTCCGTTCACAAGCTGCGGCCGATAGAATGAAACACCGTACCCGGCTGAAACATAGCCGAAAGATCTTTGGCGTTGGACGCGTCGCCGATGCCCACGAGTCCAATCCCAAATACCTCTTGCCAGGTCAGGAGATCCGAGGAATGCGTGTATTTGACGCTATTCGTGTAAGCGTTCCCTTTGGCAAGTGGCGATATGACGATTTCCATGATGGTGCGGCTAGCATCGTCACCACCTTCGGTTTCATCATTCCAGATTACGATTACGCCGTTATTTCGATAGGCTTCAGAGGCCATGATTTGGGGCACGACGATGGAGAGAAAGTTGTCCCCTTGAGCGATAGCAGCTTGGTCTCCCGTCCAGCTCGTTCCACGGTAGTAGAACCCTCCAGAAAGAGCGCTGTGCATGTCGTTATACTGGTTAGGGCTGATCCAGTTGTACCGCGCAACCGTGTTGTAGTCTAGATCGTTTGTGAGCTGCTGCAGCGGCGCGTAGTACCTAGCCTGCGGATTAGTGTACGTTTGGTTGTTGCCCCCGTTCGTGTCGATAAAGAACACCTGAGGATTGTGCTTGGCCGCGTAATTGTATTGGTGTCGGCTATTGTATTCGTTGGTATACGCGGAGCTGGTCCCGGAAAAGCTCACAAGAGGAACGGTGTAAAGGCTAGGATCCAACGGAGTGCTGGTGAGCTGGCAATTGCCGTTCCTGGCGAGGTCCGTGTCCTCCTGATAGCCCTTCCAGGTCATGCCGCGGCTTTGCAGATAACCGCAGAGGTGGTCCGTAGTGGATTGGACATTGTTGGGGAACGGGTCGCTGTCGTTATAGATGCCATAGTTCGTGCCGCCCTCAGACCAGATATAGTTGGGCTCCGAAGGATGGACCCCGGCACGGACGTTCTGGCAGTTGCTCGCGAAGGAAACCTGGGCTGAGTTTGGATCGCCGGGGGTAACGAGGCTATTGATATAGGGGGCGGCGATGTTACCGAAAATCTGTCCGGGGGAGGTCTGGTTGTTTGGCTGCGTCCAATTGTGATTCTCCATCGCGATGACGAACACTGCTCCGATCTTTCCTGCGGTTGCGGGTACGGAGAGGGCGAGCAGGGTTATCGCAAATAGGCTAACGAATTGGCTGAAGCTCTTCCTCACTTTGTCTTGTACCAACCTACCCCAAAACAGTAAATGCTTGGAACTCCATGCATTCTCGGACAGTCTAAGGACTACGCAACATCAATAGGGGCAAATTGCATGAATATCATATCGCTGGTTTCGCTACGCGTACTCCATCGGACAACGCTCTTCAGCATTCTTGGATTACTGGCTGGAGCCGCGAGCTCCCAAGGTTCACCAGACATCGTTTGGAATCTCGGAGGCCACACAAACATTACGTCTATGGCGTATTCGCCGGATGGAAATTTGATTGCCACATCAGGCAGGGATATGACTGTTAAACTCTGGCGGGCATCGGACGGGGCACTGCTCAGATCAATAGGCGCCGGATATGATAACTATAGTGTAGCGTTCTCGCGAGACAGCCAGTTCGTGGCAATCGGGGACAACAGCGGAGCAATAAAGATCTGGAATAGCTCGGATGGCTCGCTTTACCGCACGCTTTCTGGGCATCGGACGATAGTTCGGGGCGTAGCCTTTTCACCGGGCGGGGGTATGTTGGCCTCCGCCAGCGATGACCAAACGGTTATCCTTTGGGATTGGCAAGCTGGGTCGCCGATTCGGACTCTCACGGCAAATCCCGTCAGCTTCGGTAACGTCGCCTTTTCGCCAGATGGAACCAAGGTATTGGCGGGGGAACACCCTCTCCAACCCGTTCCGGCTACAAATAACCATTCAATAGGTGTCCAGGTTTGGACCGTTTCTACCGGTAACTGGATCCGTACACTTGCCCAGCAATCCGGGCCGATTAATACCATTGCGGTGTCCTCTGACGGTCTCTTGGCGACGGGAAGCCAGAACAGACGTGTTAGTCTGTGGCGAATCGACGATGGGACCCTGCTACACATAGCGCAGGAGGCTTACCAGGTAGATTCGGTCGCATTTTCTCCAAATGCGCCCTTGCTTGCGATAGCGGCCAATCAACTCACGGTTCGAGCCGTCAATGACTGGAGTGTCCAATTCCAGGCGACAGGCATACAATATTTTGCATGCACTTTCGCACCCAATGGAAGGAGTCTTGCAGCCGGCCCCGGGGGACTTTCTGCCAATTTGGAATGTTACTGATTGGACTATCGAGCGTCGGTTGCTTTCTTTTCTGACTGCTGTCGATGACTTGGCTTTTGGGCGGAGCGGAGATATCTTCGATTTAGCTGGTGGAGCACAGCAAAGGGCCGTTGGGGATGGCTCGCTCGTAAGACGATTCACTGCCCAAAGCGCAATCGCAGTGTCTCCTGATGGGTCGAAGTTGCTCGGCGATGCATCAGCTAACGCGCGTGTTTACCGGATTGTGGACGGGACCGTTCTGCAGACTTTGCATCACAGTTCCACTGTTGTTGGCTTGGCCTATTCGCCCGTCGGAACTCTGGTTGCCACCGGCACGGCGGATGGCAAAATCACGTTTTGGAATCCGGATAGCGGAGACCTGGTGCGCGTCCTCCCAGCCCGTAGTTTCGCTCAACTGTACCTGCGGTTTTCCCCTAACGGCGAGCTATTAGTGTCGGCGGGCCGTGACGGTGCGATCATCTGTGTCTGGCGAGTAAGCGACGGCAGCTTATTACGCACCTTAGCGTCCGAGAGTACATCATTGAAAGGGCTGGCGATATCACCAGATAGCCAGCTCCTCGCTTCAAGCGGTGACTCGTCGAACGTTGAAATTTGGCGACTATCGGACGGTACTCTCCAACACCTTTTAAGAGGTCATGTCGGCCCTGTTAGTACGGTCGCGTTCTCGTCCGACGGTGAGCTTCTGGGGTCCGGTGGCTGGGATAGGACGTTACGTTTCTGGCGAACCGCAGACTGGTCTAACCTGCGCACATACGATCAAGCCACGGGTCTGGGTTGCATTAGCATTGCCTTCTCAGTTGACCGTTCGAAGTTCCTATACGGAACGCAGGATGGAACTTTAGTCATGGCAAGGCGGCACGACTGACAAATAGATAGCTTGCCCGCCGGACTATTTCTCCCCTGCGTTTCATATGATGGGTTTCCAGATTCTTGAAAAATCTGCTCCGGCTCTGAACACTCCTCCGCCCCGGGCGTCCAGGCATTCGTGCGGGCAGACGGCTCGCCAATTGAGATGGAGGTACTCCTTATGAATGCCAAGCTTTTGGCTGTTTTGTCTCTTGGAGCGATGGCTCTACCAACCCTTGCCGTGACGGTTACCGTCGCGCCAGACGCCGTGTTTATCGATCGCGGCATCCACATTCGAGGCGATCTTTCGGACGTGCTCGCCAGCGACGACCACTATTTCGTGGTTCGAAACGGCACGACCGTCAACAGAACCGAAGCGCCTATCGCCGTTCGAGTGGAAGCGGTGGCTCCCGGGATCATGGTGGAAGAGCTTCATTTCTCGGTGGAAAACCATGTATCGATTAGAGGGCTTCACCAATTCGTCGAGCTCTTCGACTTTGCTCAACACATGTACATCGAGGCGGACAGCCGCCACGCAACGTTGGAAGATTCTGTAGATACGGTGAACGGCCCAGAGCCGCGCCGGTTTATCGAGCCGGACACGCGTCGGATGCGCTCACAACTACGGATTCGTCCGGAGGGTCCTGTCTTTACAAACACCTGGGCCACCTTTGTCGACTTGGCTCAATGGGAACTTAGAGGAACCTAAGTCTGCCAACCCGCCCCATTAATGGGGCGGGTTATACATCGGGTCTTTCGCCTCATTTCGGGAACATTGGATAAGCCCCACGCCGTTCCGCAGAACATCTAGGAGGCTTTCCCCATGAGAACTGTTGTTGCCGGCTTCGTCGTTCTCGCCATTCTATCGGCAGGATGTGGCAGATCGGATTTTTCGGAATCCGTCAAAGAGACCACTCAAGGCTCGCAGATCGCCACTCCTGCCTCACTGAACAAAGCAACTCCGAAAGCTCCGTCTTTTCAAGATCAACGATCCGTAGTTCGCAATGCTTCCTTGGCGTTAAGAGTCGAAAGCGTTGAAAAGGCGGAGAAATCGGTAACCGAGGCGACACTGGCTCTCGGAGGCTACGTCGAATCCAGCCAAAGCACTGACCTCGATACTGCCAAGCCGATCATCGTGATGGCGTTACGGGTGCCCGTGCAAACCTTCGATCAGGCAGTCGCTGCCTACGAGCGGCTTGGCATTCGCCTGAGCAAGAGTATTTCGAGCAGCGACGTGAGCACTCAAATTGTGGACATGGACGCCCGCTTGCAGACCATGCAGGCAGAGGAAGCGTCGCTCAGACGTATGCTTGCGCGCTCGGGCAGTCTCGGACAAACGATGGAGATCCAGCGCAAGATTACCGAAGTCCGGTCTACCATCGAAAGCGCGGCCGCTCAATCCAAGAAGCTCAAGCAGCTCTCGGCATTATCGAGCATCGAGCTTCGATTGCAGCAGACCGCGCAAGGAGCGATGGCGGGGCACGATCCGAACTGGGCGACGGAAGCCTTGGCACAGGCTGGGGCATCTGCCACTACCCTCTACCGAGGGGCCTTCATCGGCCTTCTCTGGGTCCTCGTCTATAGTCCGATTTGGATCGTCGTTGGCTTCGTTGCTCGCAAGTTCATCAGGCGACGGGCGGATGTGACCTAGTCTAATTTGTGAGGGCGGAGAACGCGATGATTTCTCCGCCATCCTCGTCCGAACTCTTCGTCGAGCCCATGGCGAGAATCACCAGCCCGCTGGCGATCGTTAAGGTACCCCCGCGCTTCGTAGACTCCGACCACTCGAGCTTGCCATCCTCAAGACTCAGAGCGATCAAACGGCCAGGAAGGCTCACGAAAAGGTGGTCGCTGGAAGCAACGATCGAATGGGCGATTTCATTGTCCGAAAGCTCGAAACGCCAAGCTGTTTCGCCCGTCTTTTGCGACAAAGCAACAATGGTCTTCCCTACTTCGCCGTATACTCGGCCTTGAGAAGTCACCAAACCAGGATTCGCCCAATGTCCATGCTGAGCATTGATGATCGGGGTGGACTGGAAGAGAGATATTTGCGGGTTATCACTGAGCTCGGGCGTTCCAAATGCCCCCGGTTGTCGGCCCGGTCCGTGCGCTTTCCGCATGGATTGCTCAACAATGGTTAACGGTCGAGTAGTTTGGCGATCGATCATTTGGAGAAGGCTCTTCTCCGAGACCGTTGGGCGCATACTTCCACTTTGTCGCCCCGGTCGAGGAGTCGAGCGCGACGATTGCATTGAGCGCGTTCGCCCCTCCCGCATTAGCAAAAACCAAATCCTGCTGCACGGCAGGAACTCCAAGCCGATTCAAGATATCGCGGTGCCAAACGAGATTGGTGAGCGCGGAAAAAACCGAGATAAAAGGATTCACTTGATCGTCGGCCAAGAAAAACCCTGCCGAGCAACGGGCGAGGGGATAGCCTCCAAACGCGGCCACTGGGGTGAGTTGGGGCTCTGGAGTTCCCGCCAAAGGATGGGCAAGCGTTACAATTTCCCCATCTGTTCCCGGAGTCCACTTCATTAGGACGTCGTCCTGCGAGAGCGCGGTGAAGGTTTCACCCTCGATAAGCGGATGGCCAAGCACGTTGGCCGGACCTGAACTTGGTCACGTAACCGGTTTGCCGGCAGGCGGAAGAAGGAAATTCGTCTCGTCGGCGTGGCCCTCGCGAACGAAGAAGCGCGCGAGGTCGTTCTTGCTCGGGACGGATACTGCCCCCAGGAAGTCGCCTTTACTCGAATACGCTCGAACCGCAGAATCTCGTTGAGGGCAAGGACGCATGACCGTCACTTGATCGACGACGAAGACGGTGCCGTTTGTGCTGATGGCAGGGCCGATATCTTCCGCAATGTAGGGATTCAACCGATTCGCAGCTAGTGGCCTCATCCACCGCGCATCTCCCGTCTTTGCGTCGGCGCGAACCAACATGCGGTTTTCCGGCAATTTACTATTGCGCGCGCCGCCCTTTCGGGGACCGGAAACGAAGAAAAGGGACTCGCCCTGCAAGACGGCGGTACTTAAGATCGAGAAACCGCCAACACGCAGACTGGTCCAACTCCACCGCTTCTTGAGAGGCAGATTAATTTTTTCGTTGGAAGCGGCGGTGCGCCCCGCATCCTTGCGATACATCAGCCAGTCGTCGGCGACCGCTCCGGTGGAGCAAACCACCATGAGGGCCAAGGCGACGATTCCTGCCTGGATCGGTCTATGTTCAATTTCCCATTTGCGGATCTCAGACTTCATCAGTTCACCATTCGTTACTGCAGCAGGTCGGGCGGCAGGGTCCTGCCCAATCGGGCAGGACGCGCAGCATAGTTAGGTTTGAATCACCACGATCTGATCCGTGAACGACCGCCAGGTATTTGTGAACACCGGGCCCACGGGATTCACTCGGTGTCGGCTCATCATCGCCTTTGTGCCCGATTGAATGAAGTCGTTCGGGTTTGCGATGGTGGCGTCGACGACGGTATCGGTCGTGTTGTTGGCGGCTCGTCGATCAACTTGGACGAAGCTGCCGGTCGAGTAGTTCTTCATTTCCATGCGTTGCTCGAGGTTGACGATAGACACTCGATGTTCCCAGCGCAGCTTCATAGAATTCACGGTTTGGGTCGGCGACGTGTAGTTCGCGTCGATGGTGATCGGAGATTCCGTGCGGAGAGCGGTGACGCCGTTGCGCACCACCAAGTATTGGTCGTCGCTGGAGAGCACCTGGGCCAGGCCTCCGGATTCAAGTGTCCCTCTGAAGATCGCGATGGACGTCGGGGATACGCTTACCGCTTCCGGCCGCAATTTGATGTTGTCCATGAACCAGCCTTCATTCGGCTGGGCCGAGTCGAAGCCGACACGATAGCCACCGAAGGGCCCGAACCAGTTCACGCCGTCGTTGCGGAAGTAAAAGGTAGTCGTCGTGTTGCTCGCCACTTCGACCAATTGGCCGGAGCTAATGTCGTAGATGTGCAAGTCGGTGATGGTGTGGTTATCGAAATCGATCCTATAGGCGAATCGATACCAAGCAAGTTGGTCGTATAGGAAGCCCGGAACAAGTCCGAGGCCCTGATAATCCTGTCCTCCAAGACCGTCTGGGTCGGCAAAGCCATTTTGGGCGGGGGCTCCACCGCCGTTCTGGGCATAAGGCTGGAAGAATTGATTGGCCGCGTTCGGCGTCATGTAGCCAAGCCGCATGACCAAGTTGGAGGTGGAATTCTCGTCGCGTACCTCGAAATACTGATCGTAGCTGGCCCGATACACCCCGCTCGAAATGTTTGCAAAACTACGGAAAACGCGGATGAGGTCGTTGGGAACGCCCTGCATCCTCAGCGATTGGGTGCTTCCGTCGAGCGGACTGAAGTTGGTGTTGTCGATGGTAAACCCGGAAGCGTCGGTTCCCCCGATCAGCGTCCAGCCATCTTGGCCAACGATTGGGCCGACGTTTAGGCCCTCGAACGGATAGTCTTGGGCGGCCAGTGCTTGAGCAAGCATAGCGGCCGCGAGTAGTGTTACTTTTTTCATGATGGCTCCTGGAAATTAATCCCCAATACACAGTATCACGAAAAATCGGAATTGTAAAGCTGAGAAATCGCAAAAACACCACAAACTTGGAAAGAACCCTGTCAGGCAAGATGCCGACCTTACGGATGTGAAATGGAGTTGGCCTGCAAAATGCCGACCTTACGGCCTGGGCATCACCTCCCCGTTGCCTGTCATAATTCCCTCGCCGCCGAGCGCGGGCAGGATGCCCACACCACGGAAAGCCTATGATGAATTTGCATGGAGTAGATATTTATCTCTGGATCCCGGAGACTCCCGACGTTCCGAAAGAGTTCGGAAACATGAAACTCACGATGATCTCGAATCGTGGCACCAAGGTGTATCCACCCCCCGCACCGGAGATGGATTTGCTCGATTGGCCCCGCTGTCGATATGTTAGCGAGACGGAAATTACCGATGTCGAGATCGATCAGCTCGTTGCTCATCTCACCGCCATCGGGTTCCGATGGACGAAGTGCCAAAAACTATTCCGCAAAGAAGGCGTGAACCAGTATAGCGAGGCGTATTAATGGCCCATCGAGTTTGCTTGATTCGAGGAGACGGGATCGGCCCCGAGTTGGTATCGGCAGTGGAAACCATCTTGCGGGCGGCGAAAGTCGATATCGATTGGATCGAGGTGGAAGCCGGTCTTAAGTGCGTGGAGGCGGGAAAGCTCATCGTTCCTGAAGAGACCATCGCAAAGATCAAGGAAGTGGGGATCGGCCTCAAAGCTCCGATGACGACCCCGATCGGAAAAGGCAGCGTCAGCCCGAACGTGACGCTCCGCAAGAAACTCGATCTTTACGCGTGTGTCCGCCCGGTGCGATCGTTGCCGGGAGTGAAGACTCCTTTCGACGAGCTCGACATCGTCATTTTCCGTGAGAACACGGAAGACTTGTATGCCCAGATCGAATATATGTCGACCGAGCATGTGGCGCAATCGGTGAAGATTATCTCCGATTTCGGCTCCGAACGAATTGCGAGAGCGGCGTTCGAATACGCGGTGAAAAACGGCCGAAAAAAGGTGACGGCGGTTCACAAAGCAAACATCATGAAAATCGCCGATGGGCTGTTTCTGCGATCATGTCAGAAGGTTGCTCAGGATTTCCCCACTATCGAGTTCGCCGACAATATCGTCGACAATCAATGCATGCAGCTCGTGACGCGGTGGAAGAATTACGACATGCTGGTGTTGCCCAATCTATACGGCGATATCGTGAGCGACTTGGCGGCAGGCATGATGGGCGGCCTCGGCGTAGCTCCCGGGGCTAATTATGGGACCAAGTGCGCTCTCTTCGAAGGTGTACACGGCTCGGCCCCGAAGTACACGGGCTTGAACAAAGCGAATCCAACTGCTTTGCTCCTATCAGCGACCTTAATGCTCGAGCATTTAGGCGAACTCAACGCAAGACAAAATATCGAGGGCGCGTTAGAGGCAACGCTGGCTAAAGGGATCAAGACGTACGACCTTGGGGGCGATGCGTCCACAACCGGCTTCGCCGATGCGGTGGCAAGCGAGCTGCGTGGTTAGCTCATTTTTTCAGCCAGAGATAGGCCGATACGAAAATCAAGAATGTTGCGAAGGTCCGGCGCATCGTAATCTCGCTGAGGTTCAGCCCGAGTTTAGAGCCTAAGTAAGCGCCGGCCAGGAACCCAAGCGCGATCCAAGCGCCTTTCACCAGGTCGGCGTTGTTGGCCCGATAATAGTTCATCAAGCCGAAGATGCCCACGGGCGCCAAAAGAGCAACCAGAGAGGTTCCCTGCGCTTTATGTTGAGGCATCTGGAAAATCCCGACAAGTGCGGGCACGATGAGAATTCCGCCGCCGATTCCAAAGAGCCCTCCTGCCACTCCGCCGACAAGACCGATCACCAAGCACAATGCCGTCACCATATGGTTATTGTGTACCCGCCGGGCGCTAAACTCACAGAATGACGCGCGCAGGGATTCTCGGCACGGGCGGAATAGGAGCAGTTCACGCCAGCCAATACCGAAAAATTCCGGACGTCGAAATCCTCGCATACGATGCCAATCCAGAAAAGCTGGCCTCCTTTTGCGAAAGGTTTGCGGCGCGGCCGATGAAGTCCGGTGAGCAGCTCGTCGAACACTGCGAGGTGGTCGATATTTGTCTTCCAACCGACCTTCACCTCCCTTGGGCTGTTAGGGCGATCGAAGCCGGAAAGCCAGTGCTCGTGGAGAAGCCCATGGCGGGCACCGTAGAGGATTGCGCGACGATGATCGACGCCGCTCAAAAGGCGAGTGTGCCCCTCATGCCCGCTCAAGCAGTTAGATTTTTTCCCGAATTCGCAAAAGCAAAGCAGCTTGTGGAGAGCGGGCGACTCGGCAAACCGGCGGTCGCTCGAACTAGGCGAGGCGGAAAAACACCTTTAGGCGAAGGAGGCTGGTTTCGCGACTTCAATCGATCGGGGGGAGTGCTTCTCGACCTTGCCGTACACGATTTCGACTGGCTTCGATGGACGCTGGGTGAAGTGGAAAGCGTTTACGCCAGGTCTGCGCTGGCCTCGAATATGGTGACTATCGGCGATTACGCACTGGTGTCCTTACGATTCGAAAGCGGCGCGATCGCTCATGTCGAAGCTACTTGGCTGGACCCCGGGGGCTTCCGCGCGACGTTCGAAATTTGCGGGAGCGAGGGCATGGTGGAGTACGATTCCCGCCTGACCCAAACACTCCACCAACCGCCAACTGCAAATCGCCAACCGTCATCGATCTCTCCACTTCTTCCCCATGATGATCCCTTCTATCTAGAAATTCGGGCTTTCTTGGACTGCGTTGCCGCCAAAACCCCGCCTCCCGTTTCTGGCCAAGATGGATTGGCCGCGGTGGCCATAGCTCGGGCATCCATGGAGAGCGCTCAGACTGGCAAATCGGTAAGGCCCATTAGGACCTAGCGCATGCAAGCATTGCGGCGCCGATCACCCCTGCGCTGTCGCCTAGGAGCGGCATTGCAAAGCGCACGCGGCAATTCTGGTTGAAAACCCACTTGGAGGTTTCTTGCTGGGATCGTTCCAGGAGTGCCGGCACTTGACCAACACCGCCGCCAAGGATGATCATGTCTGGGTCGAGGATGTTGACTACGGTCGAAATCGCCTCCCCAAATTTCTCGCACAATCGGTCGATAGTGGCCGACGCATGGTCCGAACCCAAGCTTGCCCGGTTCGAAATTTCCGAAAGGGATAGTTGAGCACCGCTCAAGGATGCATAGTGTTGTTCAAGCGCCGGGCCGGAAATAACGGTCTCAACGCATCCACGCTTTCCGCAATAGCAAGGCTTGCCATCCGCTTCGAGTTGGTTGTGGCCCCACTCGCCGGCGATGCCTTGCGCGCCTGCGAGTATGTCGCCCCGAACGGCGATACCTCCGCCTACACCGGTACCCAAGATCACGCCAAACACGCACTTCGCTTTCCGGCCGCTGCCCAATGTGGCTTCAGCGAGAGTAAAACAGTTTGCGTCGTTTGCCGCCACCACAGGAGTTTTCAAGGCATGTTCCACGTCGGCGAGAAATGGCATGCCGTTAAGAACGGTCGAATTGCAATTTCTCATCAGTCCGGTTTGGGGATCACTGACGCCAGGGGTTCCGATCCCAATTACTTGCGGGCGCTCCACGGAAATGGCGCTCATTCTGGCGAACATCTCTTCAACCGTCTCCAAGATGCCAGCGTAGCCATTGCTCACACGAGTCGATATCCGTTCGCGAAAGATCACCTTGCCGTCGAGCAAGATGGCGCCTTCGGTTTTGTTCCGCCTAGGTCGATTCCGTGCCCAGTTCTCAAATTGAATTACCTAATAATCTTAGGACAACTGGCCTTATATACGCCATAATATTAGTATTTCTCGGCCGAGACATGAAATAGTGTTGACATCTGAGCGATTTTAGCTTACTCTGTAAGAATTGCTGTTTCGCTTGGGACCGAATAGGCCCCGAGTCCTGTGGAGGATTATTATGTTGAGGTTCGTTGTTTTAGCCCTAGGGACTGCTCTCGTCAGCGCCGCTTTCGGGCAAAGTCATCCGGAGGCAGGGACTCCCCCATTGAAACCCTTGCCCGCCCCAAACGTTCAATGGAATCCTAATTTATTGGATAACGCAGTGGTGGCCGAGCCGCATACGGTCTCGACCTACGACAAGTTCATTCGTACTCCCGGTCCTGGGATTCTTCCCGACGAGCATAAAATCAATGTTCCGATCTTCGTGCCGAGCGGTCTCAATGAAGGTAAGGTCGTGCGAACTCCCGACGTGAGCGCTCAATTCAACAATTTGAACGCTTTCGATGGCATTGGCCAGACGACGCTGACGCCTCCCGATCCGGTGTGCGCATTTTCATTCAATTACGGCATCGTGTGTGTCAATGATAAATGGCGCATTACCGATAAGCTCGGAAACAATCTGTTTGAAATTCGCCTGGGAGATTTTGTCGGCGATCCCAACGGGTTCTTTTTCGATCCAAAGACCGTTTACGATCCATGGAACGGGCGTTTTGTCATGCTTTGGCACTTCAAGAACAACTCAGCTCAAACGAGCCAGTTAGTTCTGTTGGCCTCGGACGATAACAATCCGTTCGGTAGCTGGGTCTTTTACCGATTCAACGCTAAGTTGAATGCGGACTGGGCCGACTATTACGATCTTGGATACAACCCGGTGGCTCTATTCGCCTCTGGCAACCAATTCTTTTTTGCCGGTGGTTTTAACACCGCCACATTTAGGACGTGGAACAAGGCCGAAATCTACAATAGCCTGACGGCGAGCATGATCACTGATCAGAATCTCAATAACCCCGACAACTCTCGAACGACTACCCCGCGCGCGGCTCAAATGCAATCCAGTATCGGGCCGAACGATGAGTATTTCGTCAACTCACGCGAAGGCGGCGGAAACAAGATTACCGTTTGGCATGTAACGGATGTGCTGGGAGGTCACGGCGTATCTCGGGTCGATATCGGAACCATCGATTACGCAGCGCCCCCGGCTGCGGTTCAATCCAACGGATTCACGCTGGACACGATTAATTGCCGACTCATGAACTGTGTTTATGGAGGGGATTCCGGCAGTCGGCGGCTTGTAACCAGTCTTGCCCGACGTTACAACTGGGGTGAAGCGAATGACCGAGCGATTTGTCAGCCGTTCATCGTCAATATTTCCACCAACACGATTGATTTCCAGACTGGCTTTGGAAATTCAGGCCAATATTATTGGTTCCCAACCATGGGCGCCGACTATAGTGGTTGTTACTATGTCCAGTCCTCGTGGGGTGGCCCGACCGATCCGCCCGGAACGATGTTCGGAACCATTCTCAGCAACGCTTATCAGTTCACGTTTACCAAACCGGGCAACGGCAACTACAATGGCGGACGCTGGGGAGACTATAACGGAACTTCTCTCGACTGGGCCGACTACTACAATGGTGGTGGATCCAGCGGCAAGCAAAAAATGTGGATGGTCGGAGAGTACGGCACCAATAATGTTAATAACTGGGCCACCTGGGTTAACACGGCTTATTGCGGAAGCAATCCAGGTTCTCTAGTTATCACCCCCGCAGGTGACTTCACGTACACTGGCTACCGAGGTGGA
>JBBREX010000065.1:0-14262 GCA_038225245.1 Fimbriimonadales bacterium
TGGCAGGAGCTAACCTGCGGATAGGTCACGCGCTTGATCAGCACCGGCGCGCTCTTGTTGGTAACGTCGTAGATATCCACGCCGCGGCCCTCGCTGCAGCCGAAAAGTATCTGCTTGCCCGCGTAGGGTCCGACGGTGTATGTAACGATCTCTGCATCATGCTCATAGCTCGACGTCAGCGTGTTTCCTCCCACCCTCTGCGGGTTCGCGGGATTGGCAAGGCTCCAGCACACCGTTGGCCCCGCTCCGCCACCAGAACCGAGCGAATAAAGGAAGCCGCTAACGGTATCGATCGCTACGTTGTGGCTCGTCGAGGGCACCGGGATCGTGGTCACCACGGTAATTAAGTGCGTATCAATCAGCGATAGATCAACCACTTGAACCCCCACGCCCGTTTGGTCGGTGACGATATAGGCGTAATTCTGATACACCTTTATGTCGGACCACGCGCTTGAAGGGTGGCTAACGGAAGCGAACCAGACGGGGTTGCGAGGGTCGGTGATGTCCACAAACGCCGTTTTGGACCGAAGGCCCGTCAGGGCATACTCGCGGCCGCTCGGCGAGACATACCCCCAGCAATCGTTCCCGGCGGTAACGCCAAAAGTCGCAAGGTTGATCTGGCTCAAGAGCTGAACCTTGTCGGATTGGAATTGGGCGGAGGACGGTAGAACCGCCAATGCCGCCGCGAACGCGACGCAAAAACGGGCAGGCGCTCGGTGAATCATTAGGCTATCTCCTTTGGCATGGCGGAATAGGCCAGCACTCTTAGTATAGCGACAAAATCGGCGGCTCGTATAAAAGAAGCCGAGCGGGTGGGTGATGGAAGTGATGACGTCGACGGAGTTGTTCGGCAGGGGTATTGCTTCGATATGGCCCTTCAGGAAGGTCACGTTCGTTGCCCCACTTTCCGCTTTGTTTCTCTCAGCCAGGGCAAGCATCTCATCGGTCATGTCCAAACCGAAAGCAAATCCAGTTGGACCAACGCGCCGAGCGGAAAGAAGCACATCGATGCCACCGCCAGAGCCAAGGTCAAGAACGGTCTCCCCTTCTGCCAGTGATGCAAGTGCCGTCGGATTACCGCACCCAAAAGCAATGCACAGGGCCAACCTAATCGAGACCAATTGGCAGGAAGGTCCTCTAGACGGGCTTGCCGCAATGGTCGGAGCTTGGTGGTGTGAAGAGCAAGCAAGGGAGCAACGGATCAAGCTTATAGACATTCCCTTGATGGAGCAGATCCGTAGCTACAATGAGGTCGATTGCCGGGTGATGATGGAGATCATCTCCCATCTTCGGCAGCACCACTAACCTGGGCAACCAATCTGAGCGGTGCCTTTTGCGACGCTTTGTCCTAGAATGCCTCCGCGCCCGAGCCGAGGGAATACGTTCTTCGCGAGTGGCCGTGCGGCATGTGGCGTCTATGGGAGTGATAAGGGTGAAGCGCTAAGAAAACGGGTCGTCGTCCAGAATCTTCGCGATGGACATAACCGGATAGTGAAGCTCCGACTGCTCGAAGGGCGGGATCTGAAACAAGCGGCGCTCGAAGTGTTCGCGGGTTCAATCCTAATAGTAGACAAACGTCTCTTTTAGGGTTTAATCTCGATAGGTAATCTCGAATGGCGAACGTTGCTCCGAATCTGAACGGCCTCAGGCGTGGCAACACCAAGAACGTCGGTCGCAAACCCTCGGAAATCGTTCGAGAGCGAGAGGCGTTCTTCTGCGATATCAAGGCTCATTAAGCCAATCACTCAAAGGAAATAAATAATGACACTTAGAAGTTTGATCGCGATTCTCGTAGCCAGTGCTCCTCTTGGAGCGTTGGCTTTTCGCGACGATTTCAATGGAAATTCGCTTGGTGACAATTGGCGGTACTTTTCGGAGGATGGCGTAGTCGATGTCAGCGTCGCAAACGGACTGCAAACTGCGACCCATATTGAAGGAGGAGGCGACAATAATGGCGGCTTCTTTGTGACGAGGGTTGAGAACTTCGCGGGTCCGTTCGAAATGCGAGCCCGCTTGAGCTGGGATTTTGCGCTTGCCAGCGGCGTTGGCATTTGGGCGTTGAGCTCGTTCCCGCCGCCGGTAAGGGACGTCGCACATATGCTAGCGTGGAAATACACCGGGTATGGTGACAGAAGATTGGCTTGGGGCTTTAACGGAAATGGCGGTCACAGGGATGGGATCCCTGAGTCAGGTTTTCACGATTTTGCCGTGATTCGAGATGCCCAGTCGTTCCGTGCTTACTTTGATGGTGAAGAAGTAGGTCGCGCGAACCCAGGTGCATCTACGGTGTCGTATCTAGCGATCAGTTTTGAGGGAACGAACGATCAACGGTTTGCTCCATTGTACGTGGACTACGTCGAAATCGTCCCTGAGCCTGCCCCACTCACTGCTCTTGGACTATCTCTACTATGTCTCGCATGGCGAGGAGACGAGTGCTTCGGCATCAGCTCTAGTTATCGACGATATCGTCTTTGCTGCGCGTGTAGCCCGGGCGAAGGAACACGCCAGATAGTGCTGGCGGGAGGAATATAAGGACAATCTCATCCATCGCGGCTGTCGGGCATTTGCTGGACATTCCATCAGGCGGGAGGAGACGAGAGCCAGATCGCACGACTGGTTGGCCTCCTCCATTGAACGAGCGGAACACATCTGCGACTCAGGCGAGGTTATTTAGTCAAATGCAAGGCAGAACTTGTAAGGCTACTCTTGCCCTCACTTTCAGAATCCCACACGCCGGGCTATCGCCAATTTCCTACAGTCGACTTAGAGGGGTTGCGCCGTTTCACGCCTCACCTATTGCGGGACGTGCGGGTCGAGGGCAAATGGGAAGCCACGCTGTGGGGTGTGACAAGGCATGGCGTCCTTGTTTGGAGAGACTTTCCGCGAGGACCGATCTACACCTTAAATCCGGACGACCTCGAGCTGCTTTAAGAACGCATCACAGCGGTCCACGCTTGACAGCATCACAGCCAGTCTGGTGTGCAGAACCGAAACGCTTGATCGTGTCTTTGTCGCGCACGAAGATCGGCGGCCATGCCGTCGAGCTCGGATCGGAAGTGCGAGACGTCCTCCGGGTGCCGGTTAGCCATTCGTACGCTCCTTCTTTCGCATCATCCAGAGATTGCCCTTACTCAGAAAGCGGTTCATCCCCACATACGTGGGGCGGTTCAGCGAAGATACATTCGCAAGATGGCTTGATTCGGTTCATCCCCACATACGTGGGGACTTTACTCTCTTTGGACGGTAGTGGGTCCGATAGACTCTTGGGGGGTGGGTCAGTTTCAATTTAGTAATCGAATGATGCTTGCGATTAGTACGGCATCAGGTATTCTTACTGGGTAAAGACAACGAATCTGGTTTTCATACTTTTTTCGATGCCTATACTCCTGCGTCTTGGGGGTGGCAGGCCAAAACTCCTCCACGGAGTACTAAGACTAATGCAGCGGGGCACGATCTACAGTGTGAGCTGGCGGGCTACACTCCTAAACACGCCGGATCAGAATCCTAGCTACGCCGTTTCTTCTAAACCACGAATGGCGTAATTCCGAAGCCGGACAGCATCCGGGGAGCGCCAGCTAGGAGCTCGGAAGTAGATGGATGAGGGACCTTCCTCGTTCCTCCTAAAACCTCCTCTCAAACTTATGGGAAAGGGGGGTAGGGGGGGGTAGGGGGGAATGGGTCAGGGTCTGATGTACTCCGTGTGCCTCCAAGAAGCATATAAGCCACTTAGCGGGCGGCAAAACACAAATTTGCCCGAGGAGCGTCCTCCAAGCCCTTTATTTTGCCTCCAAACAGGCAGAAATCAAATTTTGCAAAAACTTTTGTCCGACTGCCGCAATCATCGTCTCTCCATGAATTTTTTTAGTTCGCTGGAAGCCAGCCAGGTCAAATCCTGTGTTAACATCAACTGCCCGCCGAACTACAATAGTCACATGGCGAAGAAGGGCCAACCGGGACAAGGCAGTTTCAGTAAGAGCGGCAATACCTACATATGGCGTCGCAAAGTCGGCAACCGCTCCTTCGTGGTCAAGAGAAGCGACTACACCAGCTTTAGGAATGAAGTAGACCGCCGTCAAAAAGAGATTGCCGCGCTCGGTACCAGCTCACCCCCACGCGATCAAAGACTCGATCAATTCCTCCCGCCCTGGATGGAAGCGTTCCTCGCACCGCCCAATAGTTCACGGGCAACCCACGAAGGGTACGAGTATGCATGGCAGAGAATCAAGCCACGGCTTGGAAAAGTGAAAGTCTCGAAGATCACCGAGATTCAGTGCGTGGAGTGGATGAACAAATTGAGGAGCGAAGGTGTAGGCGATAGCTCGCTCAGTACGGCGCTGTCGCTCCTCAAGAAGGCCCTAGCGTACGCGGTCAAGCATGGCTACGCGCCTTCGAATGCCGCCGCCGATCTGAAGCAGCCGAAATCCTCAAGGGCCGTCATACGCGTGTTCTCGCCGCATGAGCAAGCGGCCATCCTCAAAGCCGCCTATGGCGCGAGGAAAGAATTGAAACACCGCGCCGAGCGATGCCCAACCAGATACCGCCATTTGTTCCGGTTCTTGTTTTCAACCGGTCTCAGAATCGGCGAAGCGCTCGGACTCCTCCGCACCAAGGTAGACCTCTCGCGAGGGGTCTGCCATGTCCATGCGCAGCTCGTCATGCAGCACGAAGGCGAATGGGACCTACTGAAACCCAAGGGCAAGAAGTACCGCACCATCGTGCTCGAACCGGACGCCATCAAAGCGATCCGTCAGCATCTGGCTATGGTGAGACGCGAGCGGCCACCGATAGAGGACTACGAAGACAATGGCCTCATCTTCGCATCGCTCAGAGGCACCCCTGGATATCGCGGCAACGTCCAAAGACAGCTAGACGTGCTGCTCGAAGAATTGGAACTCGACCATGCGAGTCTCCACGACCTCCGAAGGACGTGCCTAACGAATCTCGCCAATCGCGGTATGGCCATGCACCAACTGCAAGCGTACGCCGGTCATTCCTTGATCACCACCACCGCAAAATACTATTTACAGGTGTCTTTAGAGGCTCAACGCGCGGAACTGGAAGGACTGAAACCGCTCAGCGCGACGATTGCGAAGGACACCACGCAGGACACCAAAACCTTGAGACTTCCAAAACCTAACAGGAAATGAATAAGTTTATATGCTTAACCTTTGGTGGAGGCAAGGGGGCTCGAACCCCTGACCTCTTGCATGCCATGCAAGCGCTCTCCCAGCTGAGCTATGCCCCCACGAAGGTGTTCAGTTAACCCAATTTTGACCGGTTAGGTCAAGCGGGATACACTCGCAAACATGTATCCCGCTCTCGAGACCGTACGCCGAGCAACCCTGGGGACCCTTTACGAAGGAGCCCTTTGGCTGGTGGGAGGGGCGGTGCGCGACGAGCTTCTAGGCCGACCCGATTCAGCCGATTATGATATCGTGCTCGAATCGAGCGCCCTAGACTTAGCCCAGTTCCTCTACAAACAGGGAACTTCGCAAATCCAGCCCGTTGTGTATCCACGTTTCGGGACTGCGATGATTCGGATTCAAGACACCCCGGTCGAACTGGTGACGGCGCGCCGGGAGAGTTATGGAGAGGAAAGCCGAAAGCCGGAGGTGGAACCAGCGACCCTTGCCGAAGACGCGCGTCGGCGGGACTTCACGGTTAATGCCTTGCTCAAAAACCTCCACACGGGCGAGCTGTCCGATCCGCTTGGCATAGGACTGAGCGACTTGAAATCACAAACGCTCCGCACGCCGCTCGATCCCGAAGCAACGTTCTTCGACGATCCTCTGCGCATGCTGCGAGCGGTGCGGTTTCGATGGCAACTTCAATTTGAACCGGCACCGGGACTCTATGAGGCGATCGAGAACGAGGCGTCTCGGCTAGAAATCATCAGCGCTGAGCGAATCCAAGGCGAGTTGGTCAAGATGCTCCTTCTGGGCGATGCGGATCGCGCCCTCGACGATTTGATGAAGCTCGGCCTGATGCGATACATCGCTCCCGAACTTATTCCGATGGTGGGCGTGGAGCAAGGCGGCTATCATCATCTCGATGTTTGGGACCACACCCTACTCGTCATGCGCAACGCCGGTGAAGGTGATCTCGTACTGACTCTGGCAGCCTTGCTTCACGACGTGGGCAAGCCCGCCACTCGGTTCATCGACGAGGAAGGCAACACCCGGTTCTTCGGGCACGAATCTCTGGGTGAATCGCTGGCCAAAACGACCTTGCAGCGGCTGAAATTCCCGAACGAGACAACCGACATCGTTGCGCTCTTGGTTCGGAACCATATGCGTTTGGGAAGCGCACCGGTCTTTACTCCGACCGCCGCCAGGCGTCTCATTCGGGACTTGGGCCCGCAGGTCGAGCGCTTCCTGGAATTGGTGGAAGCCGATGCAAAATCGCTCAAGCCAGGAATTCGATCTCTCGATCTGGAGCCGATTCGGCAACGTCTCGCGGAAGTTGAGGCGGCATCGCCTCGCAGTTCTCTAGAAAGCCCGCTCTCGGGCGACGAAATCATGAAGATCGCCCACATCGAGCCCGGCGAACAAGTTGGGCGCATCAAGCGGGGACTCATCGAGAAGGTTCTAGAAGGCGAACTAGCGCCCGGCGACAAGGTTGCCGCCGAGCGCTTCATCCGAGAGGAAACGGTTACCGTTTTCGAAGAAAACTCGGAAGAGGAACGTTGCTCAGAACCGAACTCCCTGGATTCGCGATCATAGGCCCGCTAGGATTCCGCAAAGCAGACGACGTCGGGTTGTCGAAGATCGGGCTCCCTGGAGGGTTGGAAATCACGCCGCGTCTAATCCACATAGGAGTGAAGATTTGGTCTCCAAACCAGAACTGGGGTTGAAGGACGCTGGCTGTGTAGGGCGGAATCTCAAAGAAGTAGTCAGTCATCTCCTGGTTTCCGACCCATCGATCGGCGAGTAACGTGTGGGCGGTTTGGCTGTAGTTGCCCATCGTTGGCGCGAATCCGATATCGACAAATCCAAATCCACCTGGGCCCCAGTAGACCGTGAGGTCATTCGTGCCGGGATGTACGTAGCTGCTGATGTCGATCCATGGCAACCAGTTTCCGGTGGCGATGGTCGCTCCATTTACGTATACGACGGCCGTGCTCCCGTTACGGGCCTGCATGCCGAGGATGGTTTGGTTGTCACTTGTCGCAGGCAGAAATTGAGCATTTGAGCTACCTAATGCTCCCAACATCAAACTCGCGATTATGATCTTCTTAAAGCTGCATCTCATAAGTTGCCTCCATTTGGTTTCAACTAAGACAAATTGCCCTTTTATATATCTTGAGACGACGATCTATAGGGCTGAGGTCTGGAAAGGGCCGGAAATGGGGACAGTCAACCCTACCGATTTGCCGCGACGCGAGGACCGAGGCTTCTTGCCAGAGCCGATGCGACGAGCCCACGGAAGAGGGGGTGGGGCCGATTTGGGCGGGATTTTAGCTCTGGATGGGCCTGAGTTCCTATGAAAAACGGATGGCCAGGAATCTCGATCATTTCCACAAGCCGGTAATCTGGAGATACCCCCGAGATCACCATCCCGTGCTCGATGAGCTTTTCGCGGAAGTCGTTATTCACTTCATATCGATGGCGATGTCGCTCGGAGATACGTGCTGACCCGTAGAGTTGGTACGCTCTCGTACCCGCCGTGAGATTGCACGGCCAAGCACCGAGCCGCATCGTTGCCCCCTTTGTGGTGACATCCTTTTGCTCAGGCAGCAAGTGGATGACCGGAAATGCAGGATTCTCCTCCATCTCCTCGCTGTTGGCCCCTTCCAAGCCGCACACGTTCCGGGCAAATTCAATCACCGCCATCTGAAGCCCCAGGCATAGGCCAAGGAAGGGAATTCCCTGCTCTCGAGCGTAGCGAATCGCTTCTACCTTCCCTTCGATCCCCCTCCTTCCAAAACCGGGGGCGACCACCAGCCCATCTACGTCTTGCAGCATCTCCGCCGGAGGCTTGCCACTCTCAAGCGTATCACTCTCGATCCATTTGACTCGCACACGACAATCGTTTGGGATGCCGGCGTGGATAAGGGCCTCGCTGATCGATTTATAAGCGTCGCCGTTGCTGGTGTACTTGCCCACCACCGCTATGCGACACTCGTGAGCGGGCTCCTTGATCGTCTCGACGAGCGCCGCCCATTCGGTCAGATCGCTTGGGCGCACTTCCAGTCCCAACCTCTCGACGACCAGCTCGCCAAGCCCCGCCTCCTCATAGCGAAGGGGCACCTCGTAGATTGTGGGGACGGTGAGCGACTCGATAACGGCGCGAGCAGGGACGTCGCAAAAAAGGGAAATCTTTTCTTTGACGTCGTCTGGCATGGGCGCTTCGGTCCGGCAAATCAGCACGTCGGGCGAGATGCCGATCTGACGAAGATTGATCACGCTGTGCTGAGTCGGTTTGGTTTTGATTTCGTTCCAAGGTCCTACAGTCGGCACCAGGGTGACGTGGAAATACATGGTGTTTTCCGGCCCAACGTCTTTGCGCATTTGGCGGATAGCTTCCAGAAACGGCAAGCTTTCGATGTCGCCAACCGTTCCCCCGATTTCCGCGATCACAACGTCCGCTTCCTGCTCTCGACCCAGCTGCAAGATAGCTCGCTTTATTTCGTTGGTGACGTGCGGGATGACCTGGACGGTGGCTCCCAGGTAGTCTCCCCGGCGCTCGCTTTCGATGACTTTTTGATACACCTTTCCGGTGGTAATGGACGAACCGGCCGAGCAATGCACGTCGATGAAACGTTCGTAATGGCCCAGGTCGAGATCGGTTTCCGCCCCATCTTCGGTGACGAACACTTCGCCATGCTGAAAGGGGTTCATCGTTCCCGCATCGACATTGATGTAGGGATCGAGCTTCATAGGAGCGACGGTGAAGCCGCGATTTCTGAGAAGACGACCGAGGCTTGCCGTGGTAATGCCCTTGCCGATCGAGCTCACTACGCCGCCGGTTACAAAGATATATTTCGTCGCGCCCACCTGCTCCTCCGCAAACCTCACGCATACGGACGTCTCACGTCGAGCATTCCGCGCAGGGGTTTTAGGAATTATACGGCATTCAGCCTGTTCGATCGCGGCATCACCTCTCATTTCGTCCATCGGCCGCTTTATTGAGCTGAGGTGGCCGATCACTCATCCCTTTTTCGGGGCATGGCAGAGCACCAGGCGGAACTGAACCGTTTGCCGATTTGTGGGCGTCCCGTTAAACATACCGAGAAGCCAAATATCTTCCGATTATTGTCGTTCTAAAATCGATCAAAAACATTCAAGGGCTTGACTTATTCGCCGAAGCATGTGAAAATAGGCGAGGCTGTCCGTGGGGATTGGAGGACAAGGAAGGTTTGGGATGTTGAAGTTAGCATATAAGAATTTAGTGGCGCTCGCCGCCCTCGCGGCTACGAGCGTATCCTGTTTTGCGAACGTTCAGGACGCGACGATTCTCATCGATCGGGCGTTGAACGGGCAGGCTCTCACGATCAAATACACTGGCGCCCACGTGGCGCTCGTCGAATTGCGAGTCAACGGCTCGAGCGTTGCCACGCGGTCGGCAAACCAACGAGAAGCTTCTGGGGAAACCAACTTTACTCTGGATCTCAATGCTCTTCGGGACGGGGACAACCGGGTGGAAATCCGACTGTTCGACGCCCTCGGCAAGCTGGTAGGGGTTCAACGCACCACCGTACATGCCGAGCGCGGTCCAGAAGGTCCAGTTTCCGTGACATGGCCCAAGGCGGGGGCGACCGTGCAGGGACCGGTTGAGATCAAGGTTTCTATCAAGGCGAGCCTCAAAAACGCCTATGTCAGCTTCTTTATCAACGACGAATTCAAGTCCCTTAAGAATTTTCCGCCTTACTCTTATGTGTGGGACACGGCGGCGGCCCCAAATGGCTGGCATGATTTGGAGGCCTGGGTGGTCGATGAAACGAACGCCACTTTCAAGAGCCGTAAAGTTCGCGTTTTCGTGAATAACCCAAGTGGCCGCACCGAACGTCCGACGATTCAGGAAGCTTCCATTTCGGGCTCTGTTGGGGCGCTCAGTACGAGCAAAACGAGTGTCCCGGTCGTTGCCGAGCCAAGCAAGCTCAAGCCCTTGAGCCATGGAGCGGCAATCGCGTTTGTAAATTCCTCGGGAGCGGTTGCCCCCAAACTGGCGGGAATCCTTTCCCCGAACAAGATTGCCGCGTCCACCGCCCCCATGGCGGGGACAAAACCTGCTCGCATTTCGGCCAGCGTGGCGACAGGGCCCAAGCTTCTGACTCCGACGGGAACCAGGAACGTGGCTGAAAATAGTGTCTCGACACCAAAGACGGGGCCAAAAATTACGGTCGCTCCGAATCTTGGCAAGGCGCCCTTGGTTTCAATTGAGTACGGCAGCCGTTTGCCGGACGCTGGACGATTTACAATCTACCTTGACCGCAATGAGTTAACTTTCGACGTGGCTCCGCGCGTACAGGACGGAATTCCCCTCACTCCCTTCCGGCACCTTTTTGAGCATGCCGGCGGCTCCGTTAAGTGGGAGCATTTAGGGAAAAATGTGAGAGCGAGTGGTAAAGGTCAGGTGATTTTCCTCCATATCGGGAATGCCACTGCCTTGGTCAACGATAAACCTTTGCTGCTAGAACTTGCACCGTTCATCGAAAACAGCCGCACCGTCGTTCCTCTAAGCTTCATTCATGACTCTCTGCACGTAAACGTTCAGTACGACCCTAATACCGGCCACGTGCTGATTAGTTCCAGCTCGAAATAATCGAAGCAGGCCCCCAAAAATTGCTTTGGGGGCCTTTGTGCGCGCTCATAGCTGGCGAACGGCATCCACCTGACCAAGAATGTATCTAGGAACAGGTGGAAATGGAAGATTTCGAGCACAACAACGAAAGCACCGGCAAAGGCAAGGACCTCGATCAGCGCCGTCACGCTCGATTCGATATCGTGGAGTATGCGCACATTTTTTCTGCCGGAGAAAGCCAGCCCCTTTCCGGCCTTGTGGTCGATATTAGCCTCGGCGGCCTTCAAACTCGCACTCGCGGGGCGCTCAAAGCAAAGTCCGCCTGTACCATGGTGATCGGACAAGGAGGACAGCCGCCCCTGGAGCTCGACGTTGAAGTTCGATATAGTCTGCTTATCGAGGGCTCAGACCTCTATGCCAGCGGTTTCAAGTTCAAACCGAAAACGGTGTCCGACCGAATGATTCTCGTGGACTACATCCACGAAGTATTCACCCGGTCGGGCGAATCGATGATCGACAATCCTACTTCGCCAAGTTAGGGTTCGCCGCTAAATAGGCGTCCGCGGTCTCCATAGTCACTTTCTCCGTAGGGAGCAGCGTTCGCTTTTCAAGCTTTTTTCCCGCCAATAGATCGGCCGCCATTTCGACTGCTTTGGGCCCCGGCTGGGGATATTTGAAGGTAGCAGCGATCTTGCCATCTTTGATCATTTGCACGACCTCGCGCTGGCAAGCATCGATTCCGACGATGGTTTTCTTGGGCGCTTTGGCGGCCTCCATGGCAAGGTAGGCGCCGATTGCCATCTCGTCGTTGTGGGCGTAGACGGCATCGAAGGGTTTGTGGCTCTGGAGAAAGGTCTCCATATAGGTTCGCGCCTTAGCACGCTGATAGCCGCAATCGTCGCCCTCGATGACGGTAATGCTCGGAAAAGACTTCATCGCCTCCATAAAGCCGGCCGCTCGATCGTGGGTCGGAGCCGCTCCTGCTATGCCCTGGATCATGAGAACGGTGCCCTTCCCATTAAGCTTTTGGCCCATGAACGCACCCGCTTGGCGCCCGATCTCCGTATTGTCGCCGCCTACGTAAGCATCCCAGCCCTCGCCGGGCACGCTGCGATCCAACAAAATGACGGGAATGCCGGCAGCGTGAGCTTTCTCCACCGCGCTCTGCACGGAATCCTTCACCGGGCTGATCAGGAGCACTTTAGGCTTCTTGACCATGAAGTTTTCGATTAAACTGATCTGCTTGGCAGGGTCGTCTTGAGCATCCTGCTCTTGAAATTCGAACTTATCGGCATACTTCTTCGCGGCGTCCTTGATGTCAGCGTCGAAAACCTGTCGCCAAGGGTCTTGACTGTTCGCTTGGGCGAATAGAACCAACGGCTTCTCCGCTCCTGTAGCGACCTGAGCTTCCCCAGTCTCTGTCTTGTTGCCGCAACCCCAAAACACCATTCCAATCGCGAAAATGCCTACTGCTTTGCACACGTCCTTCATCCTTCCCTCCGTTATCGTTGCCTGCCGAGATTCTGTAGGTATACCGCCAAAAGCAGAATGCCCCCCTTCACGGCGAGGGCGATCTTGTCGTCGATGAGGTTCAGATTAAACAGATTGTCCGTGCTGAGAATAAACAACGCACCGATTACCGAGCCAAGAACATTTCCTCGGCCACCTAAGAGGGATGATCCTCCAACCACCACCGCGGCGATTGCATCGAGCTCGTATTTTGCTCCCGGCGATTGCTGACCGCTATCGGTACGAGCGGTCAGCAACAAGGCGGCGATGGCCACGCACACCCCATTCAAGGCGTAAGCGGCGATCTTCGTGCGGGCCACCGGCACGCCGGAAAAACGAGCTGCCTCCTCATTGCCTCCCACCGCGTAAATGCGACGCCCGAGGACGCCTTTGCCGAGCAAGACGACGCCTGCCGTCATCACCGCGACCAAGAGTAGTCCTGATAATGGAATTCCAAACAGACTTGCTTTGAGGGGCTCTAAGTACGGTCCAATCCCGGAAACGAATTGGTTTTTCGTGTAAATGAAGCTGATTCCCTGCAGGCTCACCATCGCCGCCAAGGTCACCACGAAGGGCTGGAGTTTGGTGACACCGATGATCCAACCGAGAAGAGCGCCGATGCCCGCTCCAAGCGCCAAGGTATAAGCCGAGCTCACCAAAAGGGATGACTCCGCTTTAAGCCAGGTCGCGGCCACGCAATTCAGAAAAGCGATGTGCGAGCCGACGCTGAGATCGATACCTCCCGTAAGAATGACGAAAGTCATCCCAACGGCGAGGATGCCCGGAATGGCAAGCTGGTTGAAGATGTTATGTAGGTTCTCGGACGAGTAGAACAGGCTGGGTGACTGGAGCCCCGCAAAAGCGAGAAGCACGAGCATTCCGGCGAGAACTTGATATCGCTGGAGAAGCGGCAAAATTCTCGCTGCGTTTTCCCGACTCATGCTTTGCTTGTATGATTCGGCACGCCTGGTCCGGCTCCTGCCTTTGACGGCTAGTCACAAATTAGGTTAAGCTTGCAACAAAGTTATGCAAAGAATCCTCATTTCTATTGGTTTATGCGCGGCGGGGCTCGTTCCTAGCGCATCCGCCTTTTCCCAGGAAGTCACGGTCCGCTCCTTGCTTCCCGAAATGGCCGACCTCACGGTTCTCGCCAAGCGGGCCAGCCCCTATTACACGACGGCCCAAGCGAGCAGCTACGACCGCAAAAGCAAAACTCCGGGCAACCCTGATTGGTTTGCCAACGGCGACTATGGGCAGTTCATCCGCACCGACCAAAACCAGGGGCGCACCGAGTACGTGATGGCCGATTTGAAGGGCCCTGGCGCCGTCGTCCGAGTGTGGTCAGCGAACCCTACCGGCGTCATTCGCTTTTATTTCGATGGAGAGAGCGAGCCGCGCCAGTGGGCCAAGATGGATGATCTGCTGCGAGGAAAAATCCAACCCTTCACCGATCCGTTCGGCTACACGGCCTCGAACGGGACAAATCTGTATTTTCCATTTCCATACCGAACGAGCTTGAAAATCACCGCCGAAGGTCCGGAGAAGGATTTGCGGGGTCTTTACTACCATGTCGGATATCGCACTTATTCCCGAGGCACGTCCGTGCGCACCTATCGCCCGACCGAACTCGCCGACAATAGCACCGAGATCGAAGACACCCGAAATGCAATTCTCAATTTCCGCGTCCGCCGCTCCGGCATGGCAACAGTGGATGCCCGAGTCGAAGTAGCTCCCGGCAAGTCGGCAACCCTGCTTAAAGAGCACGGCCCCTCCGCTTTTTACGAGGTCAAGCTTCGGGCAACTCCCCTCCAATACGCCGATCCAAGGGCTCCTTGGAGCGACCCGAAGCAGATTCACAACGTCCTGCGCACGACCATTTTGCGCATCCGCTTCGATGGGCAACGATGCGTGGAGACTCCGATAGGAGATTTCTTCGGATGCGCGCCCGGCCTTACCCCTTACAAAACCATGCCGATGGAAGCAACGGCCGACGGGGACATGATCTGCCGA
>JBBREX010000066.1:0-14178 GCA_038225245.1 Fimbriimonadales bacterium
CCATTTCCTGGCCGATGTTGCCGTAGCCGAGCAGCCCGAGGGTGCGCCCGTAGAGCCCGCGCGCCTTGCTATATGTCTTTTTGTTCCACTTTCCGGCACGGAGGTCGATCACATTGTCGGGAATATGGCGGTCGGCGGCGAGAACCAGTCCGAACGCGAGCTCTGCCACCGCCTGGCTGTTCTTGCCCGGGCAATTCGACACGTAGATTCCGAGCCCGCTTGCGGCGGCGACGTCGATGGTGTTGTAGCCCGCTCCCGCCCGAATGATGAGGGCAAGCTTGGAATCGCGCATCATCGGCTCCGTGACTTTGGTGGATCGCACGATGAGCACCTCGGCGTGGGTTTCATGAATCGCCTTTTCGAGAGATTGATCCTTGAGATCGGGCTGGTACTCCACCTCGACCCCGAGTTGCCTCAGCCCGTCTAGCCCGACCTGCTCAAACTTGTCCGCGACCAAGACCTTCATGGCTGGGGAGTTTACACCGTGGGTATTGGCGGGCGAGGGCCTGATTCACCCCCGGACAGCAATCGTGAGAGCTAAGGGGCGGCTATTTTTAATCTGTGACCGGTCTGGCGTGGAATCGTCGTATACTGATGTGTGAGAAAACTGTTAAGTCCTTTGAGAGCGATTGCGTTGCTTTTTGTGCCGATGCTTGCCGCCCCGGCGCCGGCGTTGCTGTACCGGGTCACCGATCTGGGAGAACTGCCGTTTTACTCGCAGACGGTACAGGCGGTCGGGATCAACGATTTCGGGACCGTCTGTGGGCAAACCCTGGGAGGGGGCGGTGGATTTAACTTCGTTTGGGATCGTCAGAATGGCATCCGTCGTCTGGGACCGGCCCTATTTTTCGCCATGACAGGCGACTCGGGGCGTATGAACAACCTCGGCCAAATTGTGGGGTGGACGAGATGGCCGGTAGACGGGCGAGTTACGGGCCATCAGCCCTTTGTGTGGTCGCCAACCGGAGGTTATCGAATCCTTCCTCGACTCCCCGGCCGACTGGGGGGTGAACCCACCGGAATCAATGATCTGGGTCAAATCGTTGGCTATTCCATCGGCGACCCCGTCAAGGCTTGGCTATGGGACCCTTCCACCGGACTTACCGATCTCGGCGCTCTTGAGCAAGGGGCAGGATCTTCCGCTAGCGACATCAACGTGGCTGGTACGGTAGCAGGCCACTCGAATGTACTTGTGCGTAATACATATCGCGGTCGAGCGATTCGTTGGACTAGGGCCGGAGGAATGGAAAATCTTGGGCTTTTGTCTGGCTACGACGATAGCGCTGCAAGTGATATCAATGATGAGGGCGCAATCGTCGGATACTGTCTCAAGCTTGGGCTCCCAGATCGATCGTTCGTCGTGCGTCTAGGAGGGACAATGGAGTCTCTCGGCCAGGTCGCCGGCCAGTCTGCCAACGATGCGGAAGCGATCAACGACCGTGGCGAGGTGGTGGGGATGACCTTTGGCTTCCATTATCAATCCGTATTTCTATATCGTCCAGGTGAGGGGATGTATGATTTGAAAGACCTTTTGGAATCTGGCTCCCGCGGTTGGAGTTTTATTAACGCACCTGATATCAATAGCAGCGAAGCGATCGTGGGCATGGGGATGATCGATGGTCATCAGCACGGCTATATCGCGGAACGGATCGACTGAGACCTCAGGCGTTTTCCAAAGCGTTGCCATTTTGCCGGCGGGTCATTGAGGTCCTCTGCTTGGATCGTTTGTTGCTCTTGCCAAGCAAGAGTATTTTTCGGCGCTTCGGCGAAATCGCCCTAGCAGACGCCTAATAATAGCCAAACCGATAATGGTCCCAGACCGCTTGTATCCTGGCTTACAATAAGACATGGAGCAGCTCGACGGTTCTGGCAAGATCGGCCACTTGCTACGAAGGTTCGGCCTGGGAGCGGGCAAGGCCGAGCTAGCCCGGTATCTACCTTTGGGGATCGACGGGACCTTGGACCGTCTTCTGAACTACGAAAAGGTGGACGAGCAATTTCCCGTCAGTCCCTGGGAGTTCTGCTTCGAACCGGACTCGAAAGAGGTCTATCTGGACCCGATTCGGACCGTTTCGTGGTGGTCCTTGCGATTGTTGCTCACCCAGCGGCCCCTTCAGGAAAAGCTGACCTTCTTCTGGCATAACCATTTCGCGGTGAGCGCGGAAAAGGTCGAATTCGGCCCCATCATGCTCGCCTACAATGAAACCCTGCGGCGGCATGCGACAGGGGACTTTCGGGAGCTCCTAACCGCCATCAGCCAAGAGCCGGCGATGATTCGTTGGCTCGATACCGACACCAACCAAAAGGGACATCCAAACGAGAATTTTGCCCGGGAAGTCATGGAGTTATTCACCCTCGGCATCGGGCATTACTCCGAGGAAGACGTTCGAGAAGCGGCGAGAGCGTTCACGGGTTGGGGGATTCGATACCTGGTGTTTGAAACGGGGGGCGAGAAACTCCAAGAACGCGCGAAAGACGCCATCCAGAGCGGGCAGCCGATGGCCGCATTCTGCGTAAGTCCGCAACTACACGATACGGGATCGAAGTCGATCTTGGGTCGGCGAGGGGAATTTACAGGCGAGCAGGTTCTCCGCCAATTGGCGGAGCGTCCGGAAACGGCGATCCGAATCGCTCGAAAGATGTGGGAGTTTTTCGCTTATCCAAATCCTGATGAGGCGCTGGTTCGGCGGCTCGCGAAACGGTTCCAGGATGGGGACTTGAAGATCAAAGTCCTGCTCCGGGCCATTGCCGAGTCGGATGAATTTTGGAGTGATCGATGCGTGCGTAAATCGATCAAATGCCCATTGGATTTTGTGGTTCCATTGGCCCGCCAGCTTGATCTGAGTGGGATCGTTCTTTCCCTGAGAGGAAAGCCCAAGGGCTTCACGACGCCCTTGGCCAAGCCTTTGCGGGATGCGGCCGGCCTCGTGATGGGGTCGATGTTCAAGCAGGGCATGCTGCTTCTTTACCCACCTAACGTTGGTGGATGGGAGTTCGGAACAGCTTGGATCACCTCCAATAATATGCTTGAGCGGGCGAAGTTAAGTGATTTGCTTTTCGGCATGCCGAATGGCGATCACATCATTGCCGGATTTCTCGCTAAAAAGATCGTTTCCGACTACGCACCCAAAACCTCGGCAGACTTGGCCAATGCGTTAAGCGAAATCTTCGACGTACCCAAAATCTCCGACAAACAGACCCTCATCGCTCAAGCCTGCGAGCAGGCAGGCGGCATTGGCTCGCTCAATTCGCCTGGTCAAGCGGCAAAAACTCTCTCAACCGCCTGCCATCTCATGTTCGGCATGCCGGAATTTCAGTTCTGCTAGCGAAGCTTCCTCCTGAGGAAATTGCCGGGAATGCCGATATCAAAGCTGACGGCCCCGAATGGGCCTCGCTGGTGGAACCTTGTCCGACGTCCTTTCTCAAGCCGAAATCGAAGCGCTTCTTAATTCGCTCTCCGATGATGCGGATGGCGGCCCCGATTCCTATGCCTCGTCAGGCCCAGGCCAAAAGTCGGGCGGAGGCGCCTTATCGGGTTACACACCGGCATCGCGGCCAGGATCCCGAGCCGCCGTCGCTTACGAGGTTTACGATTTTCGGCGTCCGGACAAATTCAGCAAAGATCAATTGCGTACCCTGCAAATGCTCCATGAAACCTTTGCCCGCTTAGCGGGATCGGCTCTATCCGCATATCTACGCTGTCCGGTGATTATCGACCTGATCAGCCTCGAGCAAGTGCCCTACGAAGAGTACTTGAGGAGCATCAATCAGTCGGTATTCACAATTATGTCATTGCCTCCTCTGACCGGCCAGGCGGTGCTGGAAATCGAGTTCGGCTTGGTGTTTACCATGATCGATCGCCTTCTCGGCGGACCGGGGCGAACGATCAACCGAAACGTGCTGACCGATATCGAGAAACCTCTCTTTCGGCAAACGGTCGAACGCATGTTTAGCGCTCTCAAGAGTGCTTGGGAAGGGGTGGTGATCGTCAATCCGGGAATCGAAGGAATGGAGACGAGCGCTCAATTCGTCCAAATAGCTCCGCCGACCGATATCGTCGTAACGATTTTATTTGAGATCAAGGTGGGGAGTTCCCGGGGAGCCATGAGCCTGTGCGTTCCCTACCTAGTCTTGAAGCCGATCACAACGAAGCTGAGCGCTCAAAAATGGTTTGTCAACGGGAGCCGCAAGCCGACGCAAGCTCATCGGCGGCTCTTGACCTATCAGATTCAGCAAGCTGCGGTCGACTGTACGATCCGATTGGGGAGAACCCGCATCTCAGTCCAGGATTTTCTGAAGATGCGCATCGGAGACGTCGTCAAGCTGGATCAGCGAATCGAACGCGATATGGCGTTGCTCGTCAGCAATGCCCCGAAATTCGAAGGCAAGCCATCGCTGGAAGGTTCGAAGGTTGTTTTCAATGTCTCGCACGCGGTAGTGGAATGAGCCACCGATAAGGAAATGAATGTCGAGTATTACAACAGAAATCGTTAACAAGATCAGCGGCCTGCAGAACCAGATTTGGCAGACCGTGTCGATGTCGGTTAGTGAATCAAGTGGCCAAACGCTTAATTTTGGCAGTGCCCTTACGGTTTGTACTCCCATCTCCGACCTCTATGCGGAGATGACGGCGCCGAAGTTGGTGATTCAATTCTCGCTCGCGAGTATGCCCGAGAACGCGCAGGTCGTCCTGCTGCCGCAAGAAACTTTGGTCGAGCTCGCAAGCCTGCTGAGCGACGAGGATGTCGAATCGATCGACGAGAACATCGTTTCCGATCTGAGACCCGCCCTCGAAGGAATTGTGCAGGGACTGTGCCTGGCCATCGGCACCATTAAAAATGAGCCGATCGTAGCCACGGGGCTGACCATTCGCTACCAAATCTTCAGCTTCCCTCCCAACTTGCAAAAGGTTGATTCCATTTTGCGCACCAATGTTGCGATTTCCTCCGACACGATGAACGGAACGGTGCTTTGGCTCATCGACAGCGAGACGGCCCACTATATGCTCGGCCTTCAGATGGAGGAGGAAGACGGTGGAAGCATCGGTCAGGGGAGGGTCGCTTCTACACGGTCCAGCGGCTACGGCATCGACGACGACACGAACAGCCTAGAGATTCTGATGGATATCCCGCTAGAGATCAGCGTCGAACTCGGACGAGTGAAGATGCTCGTTCGGGACGTTATCGAGCTCGGCTCCGGCTCAATCGTCGAGATCGAAAAAGCAGCAGGAGAACCGGTTGATGTGATGGTGAACTCGAGACTTGTGGCACGCGGAGAAGTCGTGGTGATCGAGGACAACTTCGGCGTTCGAATCACCGAGATTCTAAGCCCCCAGGAAAGACTGGCCAAGCTCAATGAGGCGGCATGAGGCGAGCGGCTTGCCTAATCGCGGCGCTGCCTGTTCCGCTGTGCGCCCAGAACGCGCTTGGAGGCATGAAGCATGAGCTCGTGTCTTCTGGTTCCTCGTCGCCGGGAACGGCCCTAGGCGCTCTTCAGCTGCTCCAAATGGCGGTTGCACTTGGCGCTGTCATCGGTCTTCTGAAGTGGATTTTGCCTAAGGTGGTAAGCAAGATGAACCGCAAAATAACCCCAACGCTTGGCAGCGAAATTCATATCGAGGAATCGGCCGGCTTCGCAGGCGGAAGTTTGTATGTGGTGACGGCGCGAGGAAAGACCCTGCTTATTTCCGTGAGTCAAAACGGTGTTTCTTGTCTTTCTGACTTAACTTGCGCAAGCGGGACTCCATCGCAAGGGCCGGCATTTTTCGAGGTCTTCGATCAGGCGGTTGCACCGTCGGATAAGGATTCCTTGTCTGAAACCCCAGCGGCGATCGCGTTGGAGCGCCTGGAGCGGCTTTCAAGCTGACCATGCTGAGGATTTGGCGGCGACCAGGAGGACCTCCAGGAGTCTCATCCCCCTGCGAGACGCCGGCGCTACTTAAAGGCCCTGCCATTGTTCGGGTCGGTTTCATGCTTTTCTTGATCTTGGCGGGCGCAGCGGCACTGGCCCAGCAAGGCATTCCTATTCCGAAAGTAACGCTCGGCGTCGATGCGGCAAAGAATGGAAGCGACGTCAGCGCTTCCCTGCAGATCCTTGCTCTTCTCACTATCTTGAGCGTCGCTCCTGCGATTTTAATTCTCACTACCGCATTCACCCGCATAGTCATAATTCTGAGCTTGTTGCGAAGCGCAATCGGGGCGCAGAGCATTCCTCCAAATCAAGTGATCGTCGGGCTGAGCCTTTTCTTGACGTTTTATGTGATGGCGCCGACCTATAACAAAATTAACAACGAAGCCCTCCGCCCCTATCTGAACAAGCAGATCAAGATCGAGCAAGCGATCGATCTGGCGGAAAAGCCGATGCGGGCTTTTATGATGAAGAACACCTATGAGCGAGACCTCAAGCTCTTTCTCAATCTCCGCAAAGAAACTCCTAAATCGCGGGACGACATCTCGCTGCTCTCGTTGACCCCGGCTTTTATCATTAGCGAGTTGAAAACCGCCTTCATCGTGGGCTTTTACATCTTTGTCCCCTTCGTAATTATCGACCTGATCATCGCTAGCGCTCTTATGAGCATGGGCATGATGATGCTCCCTCCTTCCACCGTCTCGTTGCCCGCCAAACTGCTCGTCTTCGTGTTAGCCGACGGGTGGTCGGTGCTCGTGTCGGCCATTATGTCGGGGTACTTGTAAATTGGACCAGAGCGTAGCCCTCGACCTCACCAGGCAAGGCCTGATCACGGCCCTCATGGTGTCGCTTCCCATTCTTGCCGTCGCCCTGTTTCTGGGCCTCTTGGTGAGTGTCTTTCAGGCGGTCACTCAGGTCCAAGAAATGACCCTCACTTACGTTCCCAAGCTTATTGGAGCGGTCGTCGTGCTCTCGCTTATGGGGAGCTGGATGCTCACGACGGTGGTCCGTTTCATGGAGATTTGCTTCGAGCATGCGGCGAGGATCGGCGGTTGAAGCTTGATTCGTCGCTTCTGTTCGCCTTTCTAGCGATCTTTTGCCGTTGCTCGGCGATGCTGCTTTCCTCTCCTCTCTTTGGGGGGGCGACGCCTCTGTTCGTTCGGCTCGGCATGTCCAGTGTATTGTCCCTCGCCCTCATTCCCATCCTCCAACCCTATATCGGTCCTGCTCCCGTGGAGCTCTATCTACTGGCGGCTGCCGTCGTGCATGAAGTTCTAAGCGGGCTGCTGATCGGGACCATGCTGCAAATTCTTCTTCTCGCGGCCCAAATGGCGGGATCGTTTCTTGATCTGCAGGTTGGTTTGGGGGCTGCGCACTTATTCAACCCGATGCTCAATGCGCCCACGACGCTTCTTTCTCAATTCAAATTCATGCTGGCGCTCGTGCTGCTGCTACTCACCAATGGGCACCACCTGATGTTTCAGGCATTTGTCCAAACCTACGGCAATGGCGCTGGACTCGGAGTGGCTTCGCTACCCGGAGTCCGCATGGAGCTGGTCTCATTCATCGGGCAGATGTGCATGCTGAGTTTGCAAATCGCCGCTCCGGTAGCGGCCGTATCGGTTGTGGTCGATGCCGCCACCGGGATCGTCAACAAGGCCGTTCCCCAAATGCAGGCCTATGTGGTGGCTTTGCCCGCCAAGATCATCATGGGAATACTCGCGCTTGCCTTAGGGTTGCCCCTCATGGTGACGGCCGTTCAATCCGGCGTAGAGCACACCTTTACGTCGGTTTATCGCATGTTCGGAAGGGGTTAAGACATGGCGATGGACGCCCAGGAAAGAACCGAAGACGCGACTCCAAAGCGCAAACAAGAGGCGCGGCGAAAAGGCACGGTCACAAAGTCGGTAGACCTTACGAGCGCCATCGTCCTGTTTGCTCTCGCCTTGGTATTGCCGAGCGCAGCCAGTCGATTTGGCACCGGCCTCATGGATTCGGTTCGATTGGGCCTAGGGACGGTTCCAAAGGAATTGAGCACGGCCTCGTGCAGCCGCTTTGCGCTCGCCGTGCTTCAGCCCGCTTTAGGCGGACTAGTTCCGGTCGTGGCCACCGCGTTCGCGGTTGGTTTGCTTGCCAATTTCGCGCAGGTTGGATTTGTGTTCAGCCTGGAAAGTCTAAGCCCGACACTGGAGAAACTCAATCCCTTGACCGGCTTCAAGCGATTGGTATCTGCTCGGGCTGGAGTGGAGGGGATAAAAGCTTCGGTAAAGGCAGTTCTGTTTGGATATATCGCTTTTTCTGCGATAGCGGGCAATTGGGAGCGCCTCATCGGCTTGAGTTGGATGACGCCTTTGGCGGCGGTCGCCCAAGTGGGAATGATGATCCACGGAATCTTCTTGCGTGTAGCCGTCGCTTGGCTTTGCATCGCCGCGCTCGATTATTTTTTTCAGCGCAAGCAGACCGACAAGCAGCTTCGAATGACCCGCGAAGAGCTAAAGCGCGAATTCAAGGAGCAAGAAACCGCACCAGAGATCAAGGCCGTACAATCTCAGCGCCGCAAAAAGCTCGCAAAGGGTCGAATGATGGATCGGGTGAAGACGGCGGACGTTGTCATCACCAACCCGACCCACTTCGCCGTTGCGGTGAAATATGAACGCAACAAGACCATGGCACCCGTCGTCGTAGCGAAGGGCCAAGACTACCTGGCGCTTAAGATCCGAGAAGTTGCGATTGCGAATAGGATACCAATCGTGCCAAATCCGCCCCTAGCCAGATCGCTCTATAAGCAATGCGAAATTGGTGATTTCATTCCCCGTGATATGTTTCAGGCGGTGGCAGAAGTGCTCGCTTATGTTTACAAGACGGTTCGTGGGTTGAAATGAATCTTGATGATCTGCTGGTCGGGCGCCTTCGCCCTACGTAAGGGCAGTAGTCAAATCGTCGAGACGGCTCCGCTCGCGCGGATCGCGTCCAACTCTTCCAAAGCCCGCCCCGTCCCAATCGCCACGCAGTGCAGCGCGTTGTCGGCCACTCGAACGGGGATATCGGTCGCGCTTTGAAGAAGCTTATCGAGTCCCCGCAAGAGCGCACCGCCGCCGGTTAGCGTGATGCCACGCTCGATAATATCGCTGCTCAGTTCGGGAGGCGTGTCTTCGAGCACGGTATACAGCTTCTCCGCGATCTGGCGCACGGGTTCGGCTAACGCCTCTCTGATCTCATCGCTGGTGATCTCCACCGTCTTCGGTAAGCCTGCCACGAGGTCACGGCCGCGAATCTGCATTTTCAGCTCCTGTTCCAGGGGATAGGCGCTTCCGACCTTGATTTTCACCTCTTCCGCCGTCGGCTCGCCGATCATGAGATTATAGGTATTCCGAATATGACGGATGATCGCCTCGTCCATCTTGTTGCCCGCCACTCGCAGGCTTTGCGAGATCACGATCCCGCCCAGGCTGATGACCGCGATGTCGGTTGTTCCGCCACCGATATCGACAACCATGTTCCCCCCAGGGGAGGAGATGGGAAGGCCGGCTCCGATCGCCGCCGCCATCGGCTCTTCGATCGTCATCGCTTCTCCGGCGCCTGCTTGCTTGGCCGCCATAATGACCGCTCGGCGCTCCACGTTGGTGACCCCGCTCGGCACGCATACCAACACCTTAGGTCGAAACAGGCGTCGCTTGCCGCACACCTTATCGAGCAAGTATTCGAGCATCTTGAGGGTGGTCGTGTAATCGGCGATCACTCCGTCGCGCAGGGGGCGGATCGCCGCGATGTTGCCTGGAGTGCGGCCGAGCATCTCTCGCGCCTCATTGCCGACCGCGAGCACGCGGTTGTTCTTGGTGCTCATGGCAACCACGGTAGGCTCGGCAAGGGTCACCCCTTTGCCGCGTTGATAAACAAGGATATTAGCGGTACCAAGGTCGATGCCGATTTCGGGAATAAATCTCATGGGTGAGCGGAGGTTCCGCCACCCTCTAGCTTACCGGCTGAAGGTCAATTCGAACTTTTTCGGACATGTCGGGATGGCTTTCTCACCGGCTGCCGTAGGCTCTAAGCTCGCTCCGGCTCATACTCGGTTGCCGCCACCCGCGAAACCCGAGCCCCAAGCTTGCACAGCATCTCTTCGAACTGTTCGTAGCCGCGATCGATGAAATGCACATTCTTCACCGTGGTCTCCCCATGAGCGGCGAGGCCGGCGAGGCACAAGGCAGCCCCTGCTCGAAGATCGCTCGCTTCGACGGTGGCCCCTTTGAGGTGGCGAACGCCTTCGATGATCGAGCTGCGCCCCTCTTGGCGAATCTTCGCGCCCATGCGATTCAGCTCTGAAATGTGGCCGATCCGGCTCTCGTAAATGGTTTCTTCCACCACGCTGGTGCCCGTTGCCACCGCGAGCAACGCCGCCATCGGCTGCTGAATGTCGGTGGGAAATCCTGGGTAAGGCATGGTCTTAATCTTGATTCCGGACAGCCGTTCGGATGCTCCCACTCGCACCCAGTCGGGCCCTTCGGACGCATCGGCTCCCGCTTCTCTCAATTTGTTGACAAGAGCTGTTTGGTGCTCGGGCATGATGCCACGAACGGTAACATCGCCGGCCGTGATCGCGCCGGCAAGAAGGTATGTGCCGGCCTGAAGCCGGTCTGCCGGTACGCGGAATTCACACGCGTGCAACTTTTCCACTCCGATAATCGTGATCGTGCTACTGCCGGCGCCTTCGATGCGCGCTCCCATACGGTTCAAGAACTCGGCCAAGGTCGTCACTTCCGGCTCGATCGCCGCATTCTTGATCACTGTCATGCCCTTGGCGAGAGTGGCGGTAGACATCAGGTGTTGGGTCGCCCCCGCGCTAGGAAAGTCGAGATAAATCTCTGCTCCTTTCAAGCTGCGCGTGTTCGCTTCGTAGCAGCCATGATCGAGCTCGATCTGAGCACCCAGCAAGGCAAGGCCTTTGAGGTGAAAATCGACGGGACGAGCCCCGATCTTGCAGCCTCCGGGGGCGGGCAGCTTCGCCCGGCCGGTACGCGCCAGCAATGGACCGAGCAGATAAAACGACGTTCGGATCGGCCGGACGCTATCCTCATCCGCTTCCCAGGCGTCGATATGGGTGCAGTCGACAAAAAGCGATCCTTCGCGCCATGCCACCTTTGCCCCAAATTTCTCGAGCAGCCTCAGCTTGATGTGGATATCTGAGACTTCGGGGACGTTGTGGAGGACGCATTGGCCTTCCGCGAGGAGAACGGCGGACAAGATGGCAAGGGATGCGTTTTTACTCCCAGGGACGTCGATTTCTCCTCGTAACGGCCTCCCTCCGGCAATTCGCAGTACGTTCATAATCAAATTCCTTCCTTGGAATGAGCGATACGATAGTTTAGCTCAACCGTATTCTCTCCACGCTAAGGTGTCGAAATAGACGCAAGCGCGGGGCCAAAATGGCACGATCGAGCGATAACTTCGTGATAATTTTACCGGATTCGTCGGCGGTAGGTCGAAAGAACGCCAAGAATGGTGTGGGCGTGTTAAAATTGGGGAAGGCAGCGCCGCTATTTGGCGGTTTGATTCGTTTATTAGGAATAGAGATGGCATCAAGACGCTCCTCGGCCCGCATTCTTACGTCCTGGCCCCCAAGCTGGGACGACACGATCATACGCGGCACGTTCGGCGGCCCCATCGGGGTCTGCATGCCCGAGCGTGCGGACCCCTTCTTCTTTGCCGCCCGCCGGGTGATGGACCGCCGGCCGCGCAAGACTTCGAACGAGGAAAAGCAACGTCGTGGCCGTATTTGAAGTCTTGTTGCTCAACTCGGATTTCGAGCCCCTCAATGTTTGCAACGTGCGCCGTGCGATGGCCTTGATTTTGCTTGGCAAAGCCGAGGTCATCCACCATCACGAGCTGTTCATCAATACCTCGCGAGGGCATTTGCCCGCGCCATCTATCGTGAAGATGCGCTATCACGTGCGGCGGCCTCTTCCCCAGCTGCGACTTTCGCGGCATTCGGTGCTGGCTCGAGACAGCTACCTTTGCCAGTATTGCGGGCTGCGGGCGAAGGACCTCACCATCGACCACGTCATTCCTCGCTGGATGGGCGGCCCCCACACTTGGGATAATTTGGTGGCGTGTTGCCGCAAATGCAATCTGAAAAAGGGTGATAAGACCCCCCAGCAAGCGCGTATGAAGCTGGCAAAGTCGCCGCGTCGACCCCACTTCATTCCCTACATTTCCCTGCCTGCCTACTTGAAGGCGCGCGGGCGCGAAGATTGGCAGATGTATCTGCCCGTGTTCGATGCCTTCTCCCACGAAGCCCGCGCCACCTAACACCGTCATTCCGAGCCCCGAACTGGACATTCTGAGCTTGAGAAGAATCTGCACTTTGACTCCTGGCCATTCACAGACGAAAAGTACGTCTTCGCCATCAGGTTCCCTACATGTTTCCTACAATATCCCCTTTGGCGGCATTAGCACGATCTCAGTCACCGTACGGTCGAGCGGGGTAGCGAGCATGTCCACGATGGTTTCCGCAACCGCCCGAGCGCTCAACATATCCGCCCGCTCAGGTCCCTCGTTTTCCTTCCAAAGGGGGGTATCTACGGCGCCGGGAAGGATCGACATCACGCGAACGCCGGTCCCCCTGAGGTCGAGCGCTAGGGAGCGTCCAAAGGCCAACGCGCCCGCCTTCGAAGCACAATACGCGGCCGCTCCAGGGAACGAAGTGATGGCCGCGATACTGAGCACGTTCACGATGTCGCCCCCATGCTCAAGCAATTGCGGCATGAGCGCGTGGACGCAGCGAATCATCCCCCCCAAATTCACGTCCACTTGCTCGATGTGGCGGTCTATCGAAGTTTCGGCAAAGCAACCGAAATGAGCCGTGCCCGCCGCATTCACGAGACCCAACCGGCTCGGCGCCAAAGATTGAACCGCTTCCGCGAGCCGAGCGACATCGGAATCAGACCGCACATCGCACACCACCGGAACGGCGGAGGGAGCGCCCCGGCGCAGGCATTCGGCGGACATTTCGAGCAACACTGGCTCTCGCCGAGCCGCAAGCACCACCACGTAGCCTCGTTCCGCCAGGAGCAACGAGACTTCGCGGCCGATCCCACTGCTCGCTCCCGTGACGACACAATTGGCCATGCTTATTTCTGTTTGAGAAACCGCTTGCCGACGATCGTCGCGGGTTCGTCGTGCCCGCGAATATCGAGCGTGCAAGGAGTGCCGGTTGCTACTTCGGGTTTCACGAAGGCAAAGGCAAGTCCGCATTCGAGCACCGGCGAATAGATGCCACTGCACACCTCCCCGACCTCCCTTCCCGCGATTTTCACCTTCATCCCCGGGGTGGGCAGACGCTTGCTCCCGAGCTTCACGCCCAGGAGTTTCAAAGGTGTGCCATTGGCCCGAGCTTCATTGATGTGCTCGCTTCCGATGAACCGCTTGGTCTTGCCGATCACCCAGCCCAAGCCGGCCGCGATCGGGCTGAGGTCGTCATTAAGCTCGTGGCCGTAGAGGGGCAAACCGGCTTCCACCCGCAACACATCGCGCGAGCCCAATCCACACGGAGCCACTCCCGCGTCGAGCAAGAGATTCCACATTTCTTCGGCGTCTGCATTGTCGCAAATCAACTCGTATCCATCCTCTCCCGTGTAGCCGCTGCGAGCTGCGAACACGGAGACCCCGCCGACCGAGCATTCGACCACCCCGAACATCGCCGCTTCCTGCAACTCTTTTGGACGATCGCTGAGCTTGGCCAGGATCTCCACTGCGCGGGGTCCTTGCACGGCGATCATGCTGGTTTGCGATGTCAGGTCTTCGATGAGAACGTCGAATTGGTTCTGGCGTTCGATCCATGCCACGTCTTTCGCGTGATTTGCCGCGTTGACGACCATGCGGAACTCGTTGGCATGGATGCGGTACACGATAATGTCGTCCACGCAGCCCCCTAGCTCATTCGGAAGGAGCGAGTATTGGCCGTGCATGTCGTCCAGCTTGGAGACATCGTTGGTGGTAATCCATTCCAGGAATTCCAGGGTTCGATCGCCGGTGAACCGTAATCGAGCCATGTGGCTGACGTCGAACATTCCAGCGCTCTCGCGCACCGATTTCGATTCCGCGATAATGCTCGAATATTGAACGGGCATGTCGTATCCGGCGAAGGGGACCATGCGCCCTCCGGCACGCACATGGGCGTCATGCAAAGCAGTTCGTTCGAGGACCTCGGGCATGTACGGATTATAGCGGCCTGACGCGAGGCGACCAGGTAAAGTTGGGCTATGGGCGCGTTCT
>JBBREX010000067.1:0-14084 GCA_038225245.1 Fimbriimonadales bacterium
CTCGCCCTAGTATCTGTGCTCGGTCTATCATAGTCTTCGCATGGCGGAACGTGGCAGCGAAGATTGGTGGCGAGACTATCTCACTCGTGGGCATCGGCTCGAAGGCTTTGCCCGAGTGGTTTTTCCACGGCTTCCCGGCGGGGCGCGATGCAAGGTGTGTTCTGTGCCATTCGGCGGTTTCGGGCGAATCCTAAGGCTATTCGGCTGGCAGCCCTCGGCGAAGAATCCCCAGGTTTGCGGCTTTTGCAGCCAGCGTTTGCCGGCAGGCGGATGCGAGGTCGAGGTCGCCGTCTTCGTGGCGGACGTCCGAGGATATACGGCTCTTTCGGAAACGATAGCGGCAACCGAGCTTGCCGCGACTATGAGCCGCTATTTTACGGTGCTCACGGACGTTCTTCTCGCACACGGCGCACTGATCGACAAGTACATGGGAGACGGCCTACAAGCGTTGTTTTTAGCGGGGGTGGCGGGCGCTGAATACGAGAGGCAGGCGCTCGATGCGGCGCGGGCATCGCTCGTGGCACTTGATAAAGAACGCTGCACTCTCCCAGTGGGAATAGCGATTCATTCGGGGATCGCGTTTGTTGGAAATGTAGGCGGGGTAGGCATGGTCGATCTAACCGCCATGGGTGATGTGGTGAATGTGGCAAACCGCTTGCAGGCCTTTGCCCAGGCGGGCGAGATTCTTGTGGGAGAGCACCTTTATCAAAGACATGCCGCTCACCTTGGGACGGCGCGAAAGGCCGAGCTATCGCTTAAGGGCAAAGAAACCGTTTTTGCCGCGAGGGTTATTTCAGTACTTACTTGAAACTTCCCTTCCGTTCCTAAACCATCTGCTTATCGATTCCCATTGCGCCGGGGGGCGAGAGAATATCGAGGATCAATGTATCTTCGAGCGCATCAACCGAGTGAGCGAGATTCGATGGCAGGTGCAACACTTCTCCCGCACTCATCTCGAATATCTTCTGCGCAGGCCCATCTTCGCCGAGTCGCCATCGCACGAGGCCGCTGATCACGTAGGCAAACTGTTCGTTCTCATGGGAGTGCAGAGCGACGTGGCAGCCTTTCGCGAGCTTGACCCGAGCAAGCATGATCTTCTCCCGGATGACGGTGCGTTCGATCAAAGGGATGGGGCGGTCGGACGCTATCTCTTCCCAACGGTGAAGCAGTTTTTCCAGTTACGGGAAGCATACACTCCCGTCATTTTATGGTCATCAGTAAGTTTTCCAGATCTAACGGCTCCGAACCCATATTAACGCGTCCGTCGCGGCGCGGCCACTCTTCCGGGGGCCGGTCCCAGTAAATCTCAATCCCGTTTTCGTCAGGATCGTGGAGATAGATGGCCTCGCTCACCCCGTGATCGGCAGCGCCGTCGATGAGGATGCTTTTGTCGACCAATCTCCGATAAGCAATAGCGAGAGCCTGTCGCGTGGGATAGAGAATAGCGAAATGAAACAGGCCGGTCGAGCCGCGAGGTGGCGGCGATCCATTTCGACTGTCCCAAACGTTTAAGCCCAAGTGATGATGGTAGCCGGCAAACGAAAGGAAAGCGGCTGAGTCCCCCCACCGTTGCTGAACCTCGAAACCGAAGCCGTCCTCGTAAAATCTCACCGACCGTTCGAGGTCGGACACCTTGAGGTGGACGTGGCCGATGATCGGATGGTCAAGCATTTTCACGTAAGGCTACCTCGATAATTTTCTCACGCGGGCTTGACTATGCATTCATCAAGCGTCATAGTGAACCCATGCGTTTTGTGGTCCGCTTCCTGGCAATCTCCTTGGCCGTCCTTGGCGGAGCGGCTAGCTTCGCACAGGACGATCCTGAAAAAGCAGAGCTGAAGCGCCAGATTCAGGAACTGAAGGAACAGCAGAAAAGGTCGCAGCAAGATTTCGACAGCCGACTCAAGAAACTCGAGGCAAAGCTCAACGAAAACAAGCCCGCCGAGACGCCTTCCACTAAGTTTGAAGGCCTCGTTCAGACTCGCTACGACGCAGACAGCGGGGCCAACGACAGCTTCTTCCTACGACGGGTGGAGCTCAAATTCAGCGGAAGAGTGCATCCTAAAGTGGGATGGACGGTTATGATGGACTTGGCAAAGCAGCTCAAGCTCTCCGATACTTCGACCATCGACCAGGCGAGCCGAGCGTTGCAAGACGCTTATCTCACGGTCGATCTTAACAAGCGTTTCAGCCTCGACTTAGGTCAGAAAAAAGTCCCCTTCAGCTATGAGGGGCTGTTGTCGGCGGGAAATCTCGATACCTTGGAGCGAGCGTTACTCGTCTCGCAGGGCAAATTCGGCGACGTCCGCGATATCGGCGTACAGCTCAAGGGAAAGTGGCCGGAAGTCGAGGCGACGGCGGCGGTTATGAACGGAGCGGGGGAGAGTCAGAACCAAGCCGACCAAAACGAGCAGAAAACATTTGGGGGACGAGTGGTGTTTTCTCCCAGGCAGGTGAACGGCTTGCATCTCGGGGTGGACGCGATCAGCGGAACTTCACCCGCCACGCTGAAGAAGGAACGGCTGGGGCTCGAGGGCCAGTTTCAATCGGGACTCCTGACACTGCGGGGCGAGCTTGCCTCTGGATTGACCGACGGCAAGCGTCAGCGTGGGTGGTATGGGCACGTCGGATATCGGTTCGCTCCGTTATGGGAAGGGATCGCAAGGCTCGACGCATGGGATCCAAATTTGCGTCTGCCGGGAGATGGAGAGCGCGACGCATTGATCGGCTTCAACTACTTCCTGGCCGGCAACGGGGCAAAGCTGCAATTTAATTATTTGCATCGGCGGCTGGGCGATCGGTCGATCCGCAACCAATATCAGCTAGGTCTCCAAACCAAATGGTGAGGTCGGCCAAGAGCCGGACTTGCTTTATTGCTGCCTTCTTGGCTCCTGCTGCTCTCCTCTATGGATTGTTCGTGGTCCTGCCTCTTATCCAGTCGTTTCAGTTGTCACTTTTCCGCTGGCGGGGGGTTTCTCAGCAAAGAACCTTTGTCGGTCTAGAGAACTTTCGTTCGCTGCTTCAAGACGAAGTGTTCCGCAAGGCGCTCGGCAATAACCTCTGGCTTTTGGGGATCGGCGGGTTTGCCATTCTCGTTCTTGGACTGGCATTGGCGCATGCCATGCAGTCGGCGGGCAAAGCATCGCGGTTTCTTCGCGGCATCTATCTTTTTCCCCAAATCATCTCCCTGGTCGTGGTGGCCATTCTTTGGACTTTCCTTTACAATCCGTCCTTTGGGCTTCTCACGGCGGGTTTCAAAGCGGTCGGTCTTGGCGGATTGGCGAAACCGTGGCTTGGAGATTCGGCAACCGCGCTTCCGGCGGTAGGAGTCGCCTTTCTTTGGTATGTGCTGGGCTTTTATATCATGCTGTTCTCGGCCGGTTTGCGGGCTATTCCTGCGGAAGTCGATGAGGCGGCGGAGCTGGACGGGGCAAAAGGGATGCGTAAGTTCTGGGGCGTCACGTGGCCCATGCTTTGGTCGGTCAAGCGAGTAGCCGTCACTTATATCGTGATCAACGTTATGAACGTATTCGCGCTCGTGTACCTCATGACGCAAGGAGGGCCGGATCGAAGCACCGAGGTCATGCTCACTTATCTATATGAGCAGGCGTTCAAGAACAGCCAATTCGGATACGCGACGGCCCTAGCGACCGCTAATTTTCTGATCGCGATGCTCCTGGCGGCGGGGGTGATGGCGTTTTTCAGGAGAAATCCCGAGCGATCTGAAAGCATTGCTAGGGAAGGATAGCAAGGGAGAAGAATGTTTTCAAGGGAGTTCCCACATTTTCTCAATATTCTTGTATAGTGTAACCGGAAGGTTCTTATGAAACGTCGTTCTGCATTCACTCTTATCGAGCTCCTAGTCGTGATCGCCATCATCGCCATTTTGGCGGCTATTCTCTTCCCAGTATTCGTAAAGGCTAAATCGGCGGCTAAGCATACGATCAACCTGAGCAACGTCAAGCAGCTTGCCGCCGCCAGCTTGATGTACTGCGCCGATTACGACGATGTGTTCGTCAGCCAAAGCTGGGACTATGGACATCAGGGCGGCTTCAAGACCGAGGAATACCTCAACCTATTCCAGCCTTACGTGAAGAATTGGGGCATTATGTACGACCCTAATCGCACCAGCCACTGCGCCCGGGACCAATATTTCCAAGGCATCAATGACCGGTGCAAAGGCTATGCCGCCAATACGGGAATCTTTTCCTTCACAAGCGGGAGCGGAATGTTTAAGCCGCTAACTCATCAGGGTCAGATCGATACACTAGAGGGGCGGTCCATGACGGAATATCCGCAGCCGGCAAGCTTGGTCATGTTTCTCACTACGGCCGATGAGCCGCTCTACAGCACCGATTTCACATGGCAACGATTCAATGGCGGAAACGGCGAAAGCATCTTTACGAAGGAGCCAAGAAACGACGGTAAATGGGTGCGTGCTTTCGCCGACGGCCATGCCTCGACGGTATTCCACGCGTGCTACACGGCGACTGGTTACAATTATTTGGTCATGCCCAAGAGCGGAAAAGACATGGAGTTTATGTGTTATGATCTTGAGGCTCCTGGCGGCGGCAGTCGGACATGCGGAGGCTGGATCGACTGGTTCCTCAGGAATCGGCGGCCCTTCTGACCCGAATCCGTCCCCCCTATCTGCCATAATCCAAACGGCATGAAAGTCAGTATTATCGGCGGCGGCGGACGAGTTGGTTCGGATGCCGCTTTTGCTTTACAACTGGGAGGCATCGTTCGGCAAATTGGCCTTGTCGATGCGAATCACGACATGGCATCTGGGGAAGCGCTCGACCTGCGCCACGGCTCTGCTTTGACCGCGAATCAAACCATCACGAGCGGCGATTATGATGTGGTGGAGGGCAGCGACTGCATCGTTATCACGGCGGGCCTCCGCCGCAAGCCGGACGAAAGCCGTCTCGAGCTCATCAACCGCAATGTTGGACTCTTCAAAGGCATTCTCGAAAGCCTGAAAGGGGTCAAGCTCAAAGACGGAGCCTCCATCCTCGTCGTCTCCAATCCGGTCGATATTTTGACTCAGCTCGCCGCCAATAGCGGGCTGCTCCCGGACAGCCAAGTCCTCGGCCTTGGCACTCTACTCGATACCTGCCGGTTTCGATCCTTACTGGCGGACCACTATTTGGTTGGAGCGACCGATGTACACGCCCTCATCCTTGGCGAGCATGGGGACACGATGGTCCCGATCTGGTCTTCCGCTACTGTAAACGGAATCTCTATCAACAGCTTGCACGGATTCTCCGTTGCCGACGCGCAGGGCATTTTCGAATTCACGAAGAAATCGGGGGCGGAGGTGATTCGCCTCAAAGGAGGAGCGGGCCGAGCGGTCGGCGTCTCCATCGCGGCTGTCGTGCACGCGATCGCCCTCGATAGCGGCGCGATCTTGCCGGTGAGCTCAGTTCAGCAGGGCAAGCTTGGCATCCGCGACGTTGCCTTGTCTCTGCCAACTCAAGTGGGTAAAACCGGCGTGGACGAAGTGCTCGAACCAATACTGAGCGAGGGCGAACGGGAAGGACTGATGAAGTCGGCGGAAGCCTTGAAAGCAGTCTGGAAGCAGATTCAGTAACTGGATTCTGCGTTCCATCTTCAAAGAGCCATGGAAGCGCCGCTCTTAATCGTCGACGGGGACAATCTTGCCCACCGCGCATACCATTCGACCCCAAAAACGGTGGTGGGCGAGGGCGGCCAAGTTATCAACGCGGTGGTCGGTTTCTTCGGCATGCTGATCCGAATCTGGGCGGAGGAGCAACCGCGAGGCGTATTCGTGGCCTGGGACACGCTCGGCGTGAAGACCTATCGAGACGACCTGTGGCCGGCGTATCAAGGGGGGCGGGTCTTCGAACCGGAGATCAAGAGGCAGCTCGGAATTCTTCCCGACCTATGCCGGGCGTTCCGCTTCGGGGTGGGCAAGCAAGCGGGCTACGAGGCGGACGACCTCATGGCGGCGGCCTGCCGAAAGGAACTTTCGGGGGGCGGGACTTCCCTACTTCTCACAACCGACCGGGATGCGTACCAGCTTGTTTCCGAGCAAACGACGGTGCTCGCCCCTCGACGGGGCACTCGGGAGCTGGATCGCATCGGCCCACGCGAAGTCGTCGAGCGATTGGGTGTGCTGCCCGAGCAAGTTCCCGACTTCAAGGCGCTGAGTGGCGACAGCTCGGACAAAATTCCCGGCATTCAGGGGATTGGGCCGAAGTCGGCGGCCGCTCTGCTGCTTCGGCACGGCTCGCTGGAAGGCGTGGTCGCGGGTTGGAGTACGAAGGTGGCCGATCTGGCTCTCATGTTTCGCGAAGTGGTGACGATGCGTCCGGATGTGCCGGTCGAGCTGCCAGACGCCGGTCCGGATTGGGAAAGCGGTTCGGCCGCTTTGAGGCTTTTGGGGGCGAATGCGTTGGCGGATCGGGTCGCTGGTTTAGCCGAGGATGCTTCCCCGATCATTGCTTTAGGTGAGCAAAGCACTTAATGTGAGTCCGAAGCATGATCCATACAAGGCAATTACGACGAATTAAGAAAACGAGCCTTTTCTCGTATTTACGCGAGCTGAAGCGGGTGGGCCAACTTGCGGTATGGTCGGACGAATGCGAAGAAAGCAAGGACGTTATTGATCGATTTGCGACCGTTGCACTTCCCGATGCGCATCCGGCAAAGCGTTACCTGGGTTACGGACAAAACGATGCAGAGGCGCTTGGAATTGAGTTCGGCAAAGAATCTTTAACCGTCACACTCAACCACTACGACGTCGCAAGACTGGCCTCAGTCGTCTTGGAAGATGCGGCCGCATGGCCACGGTTACGATCAGCGTTTCCCGTCGGTCTTCGATTCGAGGGCATTTCCGAGCTTCTGATCCTTCGGATCGTGGAGCAAGGCGTATATCAGAGAATCCGAAGTCGTCAGCGCTCCATTGCTTGTGTCGTGAACGATGTGATTCAGATGGAGTGCATCGCCTACACGCCTTCACAACAGCACTATATTCTCGAATTTAATGGCCTTGGACGCCCCTTTAGTCGTAACCTGGCCCGCCCTCCGTCCCCTTACAATGACGGCTATGCCTTTTGTATTCAGGCGACTGACTTAGTGGTGAACGAGCATTATCGGCAGGGCTGGAAACATGTGTTCGACGGGAAGAACCTCGATGTGCTGGATGCTTTCGAACAGGTCTGGCCAGTGCCTGCTTGGGGAAAGTCCAACTTTGAAGAATGGATCGGAAATCTACGGGAGCAGGGTGGCCTTTCCTAATACCCCGGAAATTCCGTTGGTGCAAAGGCACGAGAAATGCTTCATCCCACGAGGGTCTAACCTTCCCTTTGATTTAAGAGGAAAGTATCAGCTTCCTCCGACGCTGTTTTCCAGCGGACCGCGCTAATCATCGAACGACGATAAATCATGACCGACCTTGGTTCCATCAGATCGTTAAAGTCACGTAACTCGACCCAGTAACGATCCAAACCAGAAATCTGGACCGACAGCGAATTGTCTTCTGGCTTTATCCGAACCCGTACGACTTCTCCAGTCTGAAATGCTTCTTCCAACATCTCCTTAATCGCGGTCCGATTTCGCACGAATTTCACGATATCGGGAAAAGTTGGGACAAACTTCGCCAACCTCATAAGCCCGTCCGCATACAACGGATCGTAATCAAAATAGCTCACTTCTGAAAAGCCGTACGTTTGCTCGCTTTCGCGCTGCCCGGTCGGAGAAATCTCTAAAACCGTAAAGCGCCGCTCTTCGACCTTGACTAAATAGCCCCATAGCAAGCCATCGCCGTGTCTCCAAGGAGAAACCCAATCGGCTTATCCATTTCCTTCCAGGCTCTGAGTCGATCTCGAATGTCTATCGCGTCAAAGTGTGACATGGGCCCGATAAGCCCAGGACGCCGAATCACTTTATAGTTATTGCTCGCTTCATGATCGAGCCAAAAAAGTCGCCGTGACCCGATCGGTTTTGTCCAGGTAGATATAGAGCAACTGATCCTTATTCTTGTAGCCGAGGACCCTAAAGAAATCCATCGTGGGAGGCCTTGTGTAGCCTGGGACGGGATAGGAGGGATTTGCCGTCGCCAAGGTCTCATTCGTCCACTGAAGTTTCGGGGTTCCGAGGAGCGAGATAACCTCTGGAGCCGTCCTTTGGCGCAAGGTGTTAGCGGCATCGACGAGAGGACCAGTTCTATACCATTGCCACGACTCCACCAGGCCCATTACGGAGGCTGCGATGAATAGGCCAACGACGACCATCAGGGCGGCGAAAGGAAGTTTTTTCAGCGACTCGGTCCGAATCTTCATTGGCAATCTGACGACGAAGAAGTTCATATCACATACCTCATCTCGAATCTTTCGTCCGGCTGTTCAACCAAATCCGTCGTATGATTCGAGTTAGCAATGCCGAAACCGTCTTTTGTTTACATAAGCGCAGACCCCTATCGGAACCTCACGCTGGGGGTCACGAAGGACCCCGATGTGGCCGCCTTTCGCGATGAAGACATGAAGGGTCTTTCGGTTAAGGTAGTGTACCTGGAAGAGTTTCCGACCTTCAAGAAAGCGCTCGAGAGACTTAAGAGGCTCACGAAAATGAACAATCAGCGTCGGCGTAAACTAATTTGCAAAACCAATCCCGATTGGCACGACCTTGCCGAGCCTCGATTGACCATCACGCTTCCATCATCGGGCGAGGAATTGCCGCCCGGTTTCGCGAGTGGAGTCGGGGCCAGAATTCCACGGCCGCCCATTCTTCCGCTTGTCGCCGCCGATGCCAAAGCTTGGCCGTTAAAGCCCTAAGGAAGATCGCTAGCTTTGAAACCAATCTCTATGGGCTTAACCTGTAGCTTCTGTCTTCGATCGGGAGTCAGGGATAAATTTAGCATAGAGACTCCAGCCCAAGCCCAACGAAAGAACCACCGTAGCAGTTCTCCACGAAGCCATTCCTACCGCGATTAAGAACGGATGCTTCTCCGTGTATTGTATGAGATTAGGAATCCATAGGCTTAAAGCAAGCATAAGGGCACTGCGCCGAATGTCAGTTGACGATGATTCCCCGATGGTTCGAATTGAAAGGAAAAGGACGGCCGAAAATGCGTAAACAAGGAGGCCGACTGCTAAGGCGCTGACAGTTCCGGCGACTAAAATCATCGTCAAGACTTCAAATTTCGACCGCGGATAGTATGGGTCAAAGTATGTCCCTGTTCCCATTAGTGCTTGGAAAACCAAAACTCCCAAGCAGGCACTGATCGCAGCTCTTAAGGCATAAAGGGGACGCACACACGCCTGCCCTGGCTCGATCCAGATTTCTCGGTTAGGATAGGCGGTTCGAACCACATAGACCGCCCCAAACACAACGATCGTCCCCAGTCCAACACAAATTGGACCGGTTGCATTCCCGCTTATGACAACGGACAAGCCCAACACGATTGCTCCCAAAAGCAGGACGGGAATCGCCGATCGCAGCGCTAGCAAATGCTCTTCCCGGGTACTTTGGTCAACCTGAGCCACACTCCTATTGTGGGCGAAGTGGGGACTAAAGGATCTGCCGCAGGAGATCTTCGGCCGGACTTACATGGATTCCTTTCCCGCGTCCCGGGCCGTTGGCGAAACTAGAGCCGTTGAGATAGTAGCCTTCCTTTTCGTTCGGCTGGATATTCTTTAGGGCAGTCTTGATCGCGTTCTCAATCGCATCCACTGATTTCGGCAAGGTGTAATCCAAAGTGGTTATTCGGAACTCTTCTTCGAGGCCACCGCTGAATCCATTCGAATTCTCAGTAGCCTATAGCCTGCCGCTTTCATTGACCTTCTAAATGCTTTCAGCTCGATTTCTTGACCCGCAGTTTTGAATTCGACGGAAAGGCACGGAGCCGCTTGTACTACGTCGAGCACAAGGCCACTAAAAGGATCGTTCTTTCGTGATATCCAAAGGGTGTCAAAAATATCGCCGAGCAAAAGACGCTGAATCACCTTGTGTAGCTGGGCTTCGCTGGCATGGTGGACGGGTTCTTCAATTGTAGAAATAGCCACGTAGCCTGAGTCGCCAACGAAATAAACCGTGCCTTTCCGCAGGAGGACAACGACGATAATGAGTGCGACAACGAGCAGGCAGCCAGCCCCGAACCACACGAATTTGGGCACGGATGATTATCCCATAGATTGCCTGATGCCTCACATCGGCTTTAAGAGGCTCTTTTCGCTAAGTGACGTGGAGCTGGTGGAAGTCTTGTACAATCATTAGCATGCGATATACGGTTGTGCTCCAGCAGGAGATCGATGGCGGTTACATCGCGAAGGTCCCGGCACTGCCGGGTTGCATTAGCCAAGGTGATACGCGGCAGGAGGCACTCTCGAATATTCTAGAAGCGGCCGAGGTCTACGTCGAGGATTGCCTTGCCGCGGGTGATGAGGTACCTGTGGAAACCGAGACGGCCGAGATCGAGTTGAAGATTAGCGCCTGATGCCTCGTATTCCGCGCGGTCTTAGCGGACAAGAGTGAGGCGTGCATTAGAACGCGCTGGTTTCGTCGTCAGTCGCCAGCGAGGCAGTCACATTGTTATGGTTCGTTTTCAACCAAAAGAGCGCTTGGTCGTGCCCGATCACCGTGAAGTCCGACTTGGCACCTTACAACAGATACTTCAAGACTCCGGCTTGAGCATCGAAGAGTTCATTGGCTTGCTCTAGCATGAATTTAACTTTTCGAGTGTCACGGTTGGTCTAGCAGTTCTTCCCGATCAGTGAACTGCCTTTCGGACGAAGACTTACCGAAGTCGGAACGCCATCACCGAGTCGCCGATATTCCCAAACCCCGAATGCCCACCAGCGCAGATCACCAAATACTGCTTGCCATCTGAGCCCATGTAGGTCATGGGGGTCGCATTGCCGCCCGCCGGAAGCTGATATGACCAAACCACTTCTCCATTCGAGGCGTCGAAAGCGCGCAGCATGTTGTCCATCGTTCCCGCGATGAAGACGAGGCCGGAGGCGGTGCAGATACAGCCACCGAGACAGATCGAGCCCCAATGCTGGGAACCAGGGCGGTCCTTCAGCTTTGGCATGAATCCCAAGGGTGTCTTCCAACGAAGCTTTCCCGTCGAAAGATCGACAGCGGCGAGTTCGCTCCAAGGCGGAGGGCACATGGGTGCTCCCGCCGGGGTAATCATCACGCCGCGCGCCATGCAATAAGGGGTGCCCCGCATCCGATTGAGCTCGAGGCCGATGAAGTTGTAGTCCAGATCGATGCTGGAAGATTGAAACGCCATGAACTCCTCGCGCTTGACGAGTTTTACGTACATCGGCAGGTTGTTGAAACTGAAGAAAAGGGTGGTTGTGGAAGGATCGAACGCCCCACCGGACCAATTCATGCCGCCAAGGGTACCGGGCATCTCGATCCTTCCCCTGAGGGTAGGAGGATAAAACAAGCCGCCTTTATCCATTTGGCCCATCGTCTTTTTCGCGATGGCGAGATCTTTGGCGTCCACTCCCCACGCATCAGTAGCAGCCAAACGTTGGCGATTAAACGGCCTCGGGAGACTTGGTATGGGCTGGGTTAGGGAAAGCTTCTCGCCAGGAATGCCGCTTTGGGGAAGGGCCTCCTCGATAACCGGAAACAAGGGCTTGCCCGTACGCCGGTCCAGCGAGAAAATATGCCCCATCTTGGTAAGCACACAAACCGCCGGTCGGCCTTTGGCGGTGCAAAGAATCGGCTGAGCCGGAATGTCGTAGTCCCAAACGTCGTGATGCACGGTTTGGAACCGCCAGACCACCTTGCCACTCTTTCCTTCAATGGCAACGAGCGAATTGGCATCGTCGTTGTCGCCTGGTCTTAGACCTCCGTAGTAATCTGGGCTCAGGCTGCTCGTCGGAACAAAGACCAGGCCGGATTCCGGATCGGCAGAGCAGGTGGCCCACGCGTTCCCGGCCCCGGCAAGGGGTGAAGCATCGAAGCTCCACATGAGCGCGCCTGTGCTTGCGTTGAATCCACGAACCGTGCCGCTGGTCGCTTCCGCGTAGTTGTTGTCGCCGATGGTCGAGCCCATCACGACGACATCGCCCACCACGGTCGGTGGAGTGCAGATCTGGAACTCGGGACCGTTGTAGCGTTTCAGGCCCGCTTTCAAGTTGACTGCTCCCGAAGACCCGAAATCGGGGCACGGCAAGCCAGTCTCGGCGTCCAAAGCGAACAAGCGGGCATCGTAGGTGCCTATGAAGAGGCGGCGCTTTCCCGTCGCGGCGTCCTTCCAGCTTGCCACTCCGCGATGCACGAATGGCTCCGCAGCAAGCGGCCGTTTTCGAGGTATGTGGGGATCGAACGCCCATTTCTCTGCTCCCGTTACTGGGTTCAAGGCGATCACCCGGCTGAAGGGCGTGCTGAGATAAAGGGTTCCGTCGACCATGATCGGCGTGCATTCGAAGGAGCTTTGCGGCTGCTTTTGGTCCTTCGCGATATCGCCGGTGTGGTAGGTCCAGGCGAGCTCCAGGCGGTCAACGTTGGATTTATTGATTTGGGTAAGGCGGGAATAGCGGCTGCCGCCCGGATCATTGCCGACCGTCGGCCAGTCACCGGGCGTTTGCAGGACGGCCGCGCATAGCAAACTCAGCATGGGGCGATTTTACATTAGTAACCATTAGGCCGCCACATGGGGCTCCGCGACTGAGAAAAAGAAGTAGAGCCAAGGGCCTTAAAGGTGCCAATCTTGGTCGCCGTAGCACGTTTGGATGTATTCGATTTGCGCGGCATGGTCGTTCGTATGGGCGGGCGGAAAGGTGAGGGCGACACGCAACGGCGCAGGTCCCAGTCCGAAAGGCAGCTCGATCATTGAGTCCAGGCGATTGGGAGATAGGGTATCCAGCCAGGACAGATAGGCGGCGCTGTTCGTTTCGAGAAGGTCGACCACTGCCTCGCGCGTGCTGAACTGCCTCTCCCACTGGCGAAAACCCTTGTCTGCTTCCGCTGGGCTTCCAACTTCGAAAGGGCGCCCGTCCAGGAAATTGTGGATGTTTCGCAGGGCATCGGCGGCGTGGGCGGCTTGATGAAGCGGCGTCCGGGCAGTTGACGAAGGCGACCAGTTGAGCTTGTCGTCGGCCGTGTTCGCCAGCACGCGGGCAAGCCGCTCCTTGGCTCTTAGAAAGTCGGTCTTCGCTTGGTGAATTGGGTTATGCATATATATATCTCTGCGTTTAGGGTTTTATGGCGTACGCGGTATTCCCGCTATCCATAAGTCGGCTTCTGGGGCCAGCCGGGCGGGGAGTCCTCAAAGTCTTGCTGCCGGCCGAAAGGGGTGGTGTCGAGCAAGGTATAAGCATCGGTGAGGCTCTCGGTTCCCCGTGCATAGGTCGAATAGGTGTGGAAAACCTCGTCGTCGAGACGGAAGAAAACGCTGAGGCCATGCTCCTCGCCTTCCGTCGGATTGGGGACGTTCCTTTGCTCCATCTCCGCCTTACTACGATAGTTGTATTCAACCGGCATCACCTTTTCATCCAGCGCGACGTGGAAATCGTAGTTGAAGTCGCTCCCGTACGAGGAGTACCACGGCCAGGTCCAACCCTTCCTGCTCTTGTAGGCCTCCAGCTTGGCGAGCGGGGCGCGGGAGACGAGCACGAACTTCGTATCGAGGTCTTTCAGCATCGAGATATCGCCGAGAGCATCCACATAAGCGGTGCAGCCCGAGCAGCCGCGGTCCCATGACGGGTCGAACATGAAGTGGTACACGATGAGCTGGAGGCGGTCCTCAAATAGATCGACCAGGCTCTTCTTTCCGGAAGGCCCATCGAACAGGTACTTTTTCTCGATTCTCACCATGGGGAGCCGCCGCCGCTCGGCGTTTACGCGGTCCTTTTGCTTAGTGACCTCTTTCTCATGGGTCAGAAGATTCATGCGGTTCGCAAGCCACTCGTCTTGCGAGACGATCCGGGGATGGACGATTTCCTGCTTAGGCATTGGTTATTCTTCTACTCATTTTGGGCCGTGAAAGGTGTCGACCCACTCATTATCGTCCTTGCCTTCCTGAAAAAGCTCCGTCTTATTGAAGGCGATTTTTTCACTCGCTGTATCTTTCGTGCCTTGGATTGCGGCTAGATATATCG
>JBBREX010000068.1:0-13691 GCA_038225245.1 Fimbriimonadales bacterium
ACGCTCAATAAGCAAGACTATCGCGGATTTGATTGTCGATAGATCGATTGCAGCGCCGTTTATCGAGTAATGGACGAGTAAAGCAATGGCTTTCGGTACGCAGCCAGGTTCAGCGAGGATCGACTGGCAAGCAAGGTCAACGATCAGCTCCGAGTGGTCCTTGAACTTCTCAAAATCGAATAGCTTCGAGATCGCGTAGTTAACGATTGGTTCCTCAGGAAAGGCTTCGCGGAATGAGTATGCGAGGTCAAACAAGCCCACAATTGAGTCCACTGAAGGTCGGGTGAGGTGCTCCCTCAGGGCATTTTTCCAGGGGGGATCCGTTGGGAGGGGCAATCTTCTAATTCGCGACTTCTCGTCGCTTAGGGCCAACCTGAACCCTTTCAGCAGTCTGGCTAGGAGCGCCTCGGTTTGTTCGGCTTCCTCCAAGGTGCCGAATGCGAGTTCGTAGTCATCAAACCAGCGGTAGCACCGAGCCACTGAGCACTTCAGTTTTTCATCCACGCGGGACAAGAGGCACTCTGCCAGCAGCAGGCTGAGGTCTGGACCAATTGGCAGGCCCACAGACCTCTTCCCCTGCATTTTTCGGACGGCACCATCAATTCTGTTTCCTAAAAGCGGTTTTTTCCAATTGGCCGGTTTGCGCGTACTTGGCGTGATAGCCCAGGCTAAGGCGTGAGAGTACACGGATGGATAATAAGCCTTGACATCTGCTGATACCAGATAACGCGATGATGCCCTGGCCTTTACTCTGCGCGCCCTCAGATTGTGCATCAGCGCGTTAGGAATGACGGCCCGTTGGCGATCCTCGCGGTAAATAGGCCGACTACTGGCGATTGGGGACCGCGCCGCCAACCTAAGCAAGTCGCTCCAATTCCTAGTGCAAAGGTCCGCGAGCTCAAAATGGTGAAAGGGATTGGGGAGCGAGAGAGTTCGTGTCTTTCCGCTGGCTCTGTACAGCCGGTGTTCCACAGGTTCGGACGATCCTCGCGTCGCAGTTGCCCGCAGGGCAGTCTGCGCAACCGCCACCATGAAATTAGCGAAGTACTGAGTCGTGAAGCCAGGCGGAAGCTCCTTGGCGAAATGCCCCTTTGCGAGGAGGGTTCTTAGTATCGGCAATAGCGGACCCTACCCCGGCTCCGTCGCGATAATCGATTCGCTCATCGCGGCACCGTCGTCACACTCGCCACCGCCGAGTAGTTGCCCACCCGATCGTCGTTCACGACATACCGCCCTCGATAGCGGCGCACTTCCGGCTGGCCCGCGGCCAGCGGAGCCCGCGCGTCCAGGTACGGCGAGTTGTTGTCCGTGCCCAGCACCGTCGAGGCCACTTCCGCCGCCCGCTGGCTCTCCACCAGCAGCCCGTCGGCCGAAGACTTCACCCAATTCACGCGCACCTCGCTGCCCGGCAGGTAAGATGGTCGGCTTCTCTTAAGGGTATCCAAGTGGGCATCGGGGCCTCCTCCGCACGTTTCCGCCCCGGGAACGACTCTGATGAGGCTTTGCGCGATCTGATGGAGAGATTGTACAGCTTGGAGGAACCTCGGCGCAAGGCGGAGCTAAGGCTGGTCCGTCTGGAGGAACGACGGATGCAGGCCGATCTGGCTTGGATGCAGACGAATCTGCGACAGATTCAGACGGAGGTGCGATGGATGCATACTGATCTGAGGTGGAGCAGGTTGGAGGAGCGACGGGAACAAGCCCCGGAGCCTCCAGAACAAGGCACGATTCCAGGGAATGGGCACGACTAGGAACCCGCCGGACCCAACTACCGTCCGCCCGTCCGCAAGGATGAGCACTTCAACCTGTCGCCATCAATCAGAAAGACGCTGGCCCTTTGGCCTGTGATCCCCGTCGATTTCCATCACGCATTCCCCTTCGGGAACATGTTCGACACCTTGCCAATCGTCGATCATGATTCGCAGACCGTGCGGCGTGCGCCAATCGATTCTCGAGCCGAGGGGCTTTCCATTTTTTAGGATCATAATGGGCCCGAAACGCTCCCCTTTGCCGGGAAGCAAGGCGAGAACGGTCCGTGTCTTTTGAGTGAATGAAAATACCGTCGCAGATGAATGGCCCATTTGGTTGCGGGGGCGGTCGATGCGAGGGTGCAGTTGCAAGACGGCTGCCAAGTCGTCGTCTGGCTGTGGGCGGGTGCTTTGGGCTGGTGGCGGCGTTCGCTCCTGAGCAACCCTTGGCTCGCTGGAGTGGCAGCCTGAGACAGCCAAGAAGACAAGCATTGAACCAAAGTGCAATCCACAGCAAAAGCGGCGCTGCATACGCCAAGTATGAACGGAACGTCCGGATGCGTTGGCAGGGTTCATCCCTCCATCCCCAGCGAAGCCGGGATGGAGGGTACAGGCGATCCGTGGGGTTACCTCAACCCTGACTTCGTCTTGGGGGGGGTTGAGTTTGGCGCGTCGGGTGGCCAGGGTAGGAGCGATGGCACGTGCGCTCTTACCCTGGGTCCGGAGGAACTCTCTGGCCCATAGTTCTTAGAACCGGGGTGCAAGCCGGCACGATCATCCGTCTTCACCCCGGCCACCCGTCCGCACTGGACAGTTTACGAACTTTTGAAATTTTAGCGGCGTGATTCGAAGTACCGTGTCTTACCCGCAATGAGCATTCAAGCGCAGACCCATCTGGAAACCCTGTTCGTATTAGACGGCCGCCGCATTGTTTCGACGCGTGAACCTAACCCAGGTCGGGGTCCTCAGTTTGTTCTAATCCGCCGAGCCGACAGCTGCGCTTGGGCCTTAAGCTCTGGCATAGGAGACGAGCAGGCAGGGGAAGTCACGAGACTGGCGCTTGACGAAGACCCTACTTCCGACTTTCGGCGGCCTCCAAAACATATTGAGGAATATATGAAAATAGTCGGCGGCGAGTTCGATGCTGGCCCTGCTTTCGAGTTTCCCGAGCGCATGCCGTTAGCCGAAGATGCTGCCCTGATAGGAGATGTCGAACGGCTCCGAGGCTCGTTCAACGACTGGACTGCGGATGAGCTTCCCGCAAGATCGCCGATCATTGCGATCCTCGAAGATGATGTTCCGATAAGCATCTGTTTCTGTGCGCGAGTGTCTGAGTTGGTTGCCGAGGCCGGAGTGGAAACAGCCCCGGAATTTCGTGGTCGCGGCATGGCCGGATTAGCCACGGCCGCTTGGGCGACGGCGATCCTGGCGTCAGGTCGCACTCCCATCTACTCCACTTCTTGGAGCAACGGCTCTTCCCTCGCTGTAGCCCGTAAGTTGGGCCTTATCGCCTGCGCAAGCTACTGGAACCTCTTTGCCAAAGCGGATGTGCGGGCCTTATAAAAGCGTGGGAGGGCTCTCTCGTCTTGCCGCCAACGGTCTTGGTAGCCGGAAGTCTCCCTTACCGCGTGACGCGGCACGGAAAGTTCGAATCCCGCCTGAACTAAGCCAGAATTTAGGTTCAAAAAGTGTGGTACTCCCGACGGGATTCGAACCCGCGATCTTCGCCGTGAGAGGGCGATGTCCTAAACCGCTAGACGACGGGAGCATGTCGGAAGCGAAGCGAGACTATACCCTGAAACGGGCGGTTGGCGGTTGGCGGTTGGCGGTTAGCGGTTGGCGGTTAGCGGTTGGCGGTTGGCGGTTAGCGGTTGGCGTTGCGGTTGGCGGTTAGCGGTTGGCGGTTGGCGGGTTGGCGGAGTGTTAGGGAAGGCTGCGGCCTCCTCCACCGAGCGACTTGTTGTTGATTAGGTTGTAAACGACGAGTCCGATGACTCCAACTATGGCCAGAGGAATCACCAAGGTCCACAAGAACGCCAACGCCGCGCTGACGATTCTCAAGACCAGGGAAATCGCGATTACGCCCAGAAGCAAGAAAAATCCGATCTTTACGATGCCCGACATTGCGTTCTCCTTACCGAAGTGCTTTTACGCCGCACCCTATTGCCTACGACAAGCTTGGCTTAGTGTACGGTGAATCGTAGCGAGTCGGGACTTTCGTCCCCACGGCGGTACCCTATGAGCGTGCGTTTGCAAGTGCTGGACCAAACTCGGGACCGAAAGGCAGACGACGAGACGGCGATTAACCCAACCTTGGTCGCTGATTGGCTGGTGCGGTTTCTTCGCGCCGAATGCATCACCAACCGGGGAATCGAAAAAGCTGTGGTCGGGCTCTCGGGAGGGGTCGACTCAGCGGTAGTGGCATTTTTATGCGCCCGTGCGTTCGGTCCGGAGAGTGTGCTGGCCGTTCGCATGCCCTATTCGATTTCCTCTCGGGAGAGTCTGGATCACGCCCATCTTGTCGTCGAGGCAACCGGCATTCGGGAGTCGACGATCCCGATTACCGCCATGGTGGATGGGTATATCGCAGGCGAAAGGACGATAACTCCGGCGCGAATCGGAAATGTGTGCGCGAGGTGCCGCATGGCGATTTTGTTCGACCAGTCGGCTAAAGAAAGCGCGCTTCCCATCGGCACCGGCAACAAGAGCGAGCGGCTGCTTGGCTATTTCACCTGGCACGCCGACGACTCACCTCCGATCAATCCTCTGGGGGATTTGCTGAAAACCCAAGTCTGGATGCTCGCAAGAGAACTTGGCGTGCCCAAAGAGATCGTGGACAAGCCGGCCTCGGCCGATCTGGTCGAAGGGCAAACCGACGAACAGGATTTCGGGATCACCTACGCCAAGGCCGACCGTATTCTTCACTTGCTCACCCAAGGGTTTGCGAAACAAAAGGTAATCGAGAAGGGATATAGCGCCGAGGAAGTCGAGAGAGTGTGGGCCAGAGTGGAGGGCACCCATTGGAAGCGAAGACTTCCGACCGTTGCTATGCTAAGCAGCTCGGCGATCGGCGAATACTACCTGCGTCCGGTCGATTATTGAGCGGGTTGCATTCATTGGCCCGCATGAGCCATACCATAGGGTCTATATGGCTGAGATCGACGAGCTGGAGAGGGAAGGCGAGCGGGAGGCGGCGGGCGCTTCGGAAACCACTGCGCTCCAAGAAATCGAGAGCCGGTATTTGGGCAAAAACGGACTGATTACCGGCCTCATGAAGCAACTGAGCTCGCTCCCCGCCGAGCAAAAGCCCGCGTTCGGCAAGGCGGTGAACGAGGCAAAGGCACGGCTGCAAGCGCTGATCGACGCGCGTCACGAGGACCTTAAGAAGGGGGAGCGCGCGGTTCAATTCGAGCGAGAGCGAATCGATATCACGATGCCGGGACGCAAGCCTCGCGTCGGCCGCGAGCACGTGTTGCAGCTTGCCATGAACCGCATCAAAGAGGTTTTTACCGGGCTGGGTTTCGTGTACATCGAAACGCCCGACCTGGAGGACTTCAAATACAACTTCGAGGTATTAAACTACCCGCCCGATCATCCAGCGATGGATGAACAGGACACGTTCTATGTCACCGATCGCCTGCTCCTGCGCACGCAATCTACATCTTTCCAGGGCCACGTTCTGGAGCGGGAGAAGCCTCCATTTCGATATTTCACAATCGGCCGATGCTTTCGAAACGAGGCGGTGGACCGCACGCACTCCCACACGTTTCACCAGGTGGACGCGTTCATGGTGGACGAAGGGGTGTCGATGGCCCATCTGAAAGGCACGTTAGGCGCGTTTGCTCGGGCCATGTTTGGGGACGAGGTCAAGGTGAGATTTCGCCCTGATTTCTTTCCGTTCGTGGAGCCGGGAGTGGATTACGCGATTTCGACGCCGAAGTTGTTCGAAGGCAAATGGGTAGAACTGGGGGGCGCGGGCCTCGTCCACGAGAAAATACTGGAGAATTTTGGGATCGATGTTGAGCGTTATTCGGGGTTCGCGTTCGGCTTGGGGGTCGAGCGCATCCCGATGATGGCGTATGGAGTGGACGACTTGCGGCTGTTCCTGGAGAACGATTTACGATTCTTGGAGCAATTTCGTTAGGTTTGGAACGTTTCTTGTAGTACAATATGCACGCCTGCGCGAGTAGGCCATGGTTTATGTATTTAATTGGAGGACAAATGAAAAGATTGATGTTTGCCGCGGTATTAGCGGCGTTTATGGCGGGCTTTGGTTCTGCTCAGAGATTGAATACGAGAGGAGACCTCAACGCTATTTTGGGCACCAGCACTCTCGATGATTTCGAAACTTACCGAATTGCCGATGGATCGGCCGACAACATGGGCACTTTTACCCTGAACAGTGCTTCGCTCGTAAACGGACAAGGGCCTGGATTGGTGAATCCTGGGGCTAGCTATATGGATCCATCTCAAGCCCAGCTTCAGTGGAACGGGAACCAGTATTTTGCTCTGAATACCAAGACCATCCTATCGAACGGCACTACGGGGGAGATCGATATCCTGTATAGCAGCTTTACCCAAGCGTTCGGCGTAGATCTCCAAAACTTCAGCGGTTTTCCCTACGATGCCACCGTTGATGTATTCAACGGCAACTCCATGGTGGGAACCTTCAACCTGTCTCTGAGTGGGGGAGGGGGCGAAACCATGTTCGCGGGATGGCGAAACGACGGGGGCATAACTGCAGCGAAAATTCACTCTGCAAACTACCCTTGGAGTCCAATAATCGACAATAGCCAATACGGGACGACTGTCCCTGAGCCGACGACCTTGGCGGTTTTAGGGATAGGTGCACTTGTGTTGCTGCGACGTCGCAAAAAGTAAAAGCACGACTCGCCCCTTAAAAGAGCGGCGGCCAATTGGCTGCCGCTCTTATCTATTTGTCGACCGAATAGGCGCAGACCAGTAAACACATTTCATCGGTCGTCTGCTCGCCCCAGGTAACCGGCTTTGGTGGGCTGTTCGGGTTGTTCGGATTCTTGGCCGAATTGTCGTAGATCGCTTCGACAATAATCTTGGCCCCCTTGGGCAGATGCATCGGTTGCTTGAATGCGTAGGTCATTTGCCAGTTGAAATCCCAATCATCGACCCAAACGAGCGGCTTTGTCGACCCGTCGGGCATCTCGACGGTGGCTTTCATCGATCGGCCCAGCAAGTGCATGTGGGGCATCGCGCCATAGACCACGAGGTCTCGCCAGATCGCGAACTTGATCATAACTTTCTGGCTGCTATTGCCCGGTTCAAGGTGGAAGAACGGATTGGCGATCCAGGCGATGCTTACTTTATGCTCGACCGGTTTCTTTGAGAAGTAAAGCGCCAGCTTGGTTTGATCCTCTTCTGCCTTGCCATTTTTATGGTAATGGACCTGCATCACCAGATTCGCGCCTGGTTTGAGCTCGAAGCCCGCTCCCTCCGGCAGATGCCTTGCCCGCAGGCCAGGGGCCCAGCCACCGAGCGCGCCATCGGGAATGAAGCCGGGCGTCCCAAAAGCGTCATAACCTTCCTGACCGTCGCCGGCACGCGCTTCCAGCCGTTCAGCAGCGTGTTTTTCATCGACAAATGCGATCACGTGGTGGACGATCTTTCGATTGCCGGGACGGACGTCCATAGCCGTGACGTAAACCGTTTCTTTGAGGTTTGGCTTCAAAACAAAGTGTCGATATTGGTCGGTGCCTTCGGCGCTGACCTTGTATGCTTTGTCCGGAGTTAAGATCAGATCGGGCTTTCCTAGGATCCACTCGGAGGCGAAAGCAGGAGGCTTGGGTTCTTTCGCGGCATCTCCACAAGGAGCGCCTGCTTGAGCCCAACGTTGGAGCGTTTCGATCTGCGCTTCGGTCAAACGGTTTTCGTCGTGAAACTCGCCGAAGCCTTTCACTGCCTTCCACGGGGGCATCTTGCGTTTCGAGGTTGCGATCGCGATATTGCCCGACCATTTCTTGGCTTCCTCGTAAGTCGTCAAGGAAAATGGCGCCGCTTCGCCCGCGTGGTGACATCGAGCGCAGTGGTCGAAGACGATGGGTGCGACATGCTCGGCGAAATTAACTTTCTCGATGCTCGGAATTTCGTCACCGGGCATCAAGAGACAACCGAATGGGGCCGTTTTTCGGTAACTCGCTTTCCGGCCGGCAACGACATCGCTCAGGACAGTTGCTAAATACCGTTTCTTAACTTTGTTTCCGGCCTCATTGTCGTCGATCGCGCCCTCGTAGAGCTTCGTTCCATCGGGTCCGAGGACGATCACGCTGGGAACAGTAGTTGCCCCAAGTTGCTTGGCCTTTGTAGCCCCTAAATCCTGCTCCCAGCGAAAGGTATATTCGCGCTCCTTCATATAGATTGCGATCTTCTCTTTCAACTCGAGTTCATTTGGAAAAAGAGCTTTGAAGTCGATGCCTTGCACGCTAAATTGGTCCACCAGCTTATTGATCCGCGGCGTGTATGCCATTGCGACCGGGCAATCGGTGCTGAGAATAAAGATGACGGTTGCGTGCTTCGGCGGAGTCGCATGTCCGAAGCCGGCAAAGACCGATAACACAGCGAGAAGCGGCAAAATGACGGCGACCGTTCGAATAATCATAGGGTGTCCACCTTAGTATGCTCGCACTAATCGAGAACTTCCAGCCGTAAGGCCCGTGTTTATGCCAAAGTTTTAAAAATGAAGGCTCGGCGTGCGTTAGTAACTGGCTCATCGAGAGGCATAGGTCGAGCAATCGCCCTGAAGCTAGCGGAAGATGGATGGCGGGTTGCCCTGCATTATTCAACGGGTCGAAGGGAAGCGGAGGATGTGCTCAGCGAGTTGGGCGGCAAGGCATCGGGATGTTATCGAGCCGACCTATCCGATCCAAAACTCGCGTCGAAACTCTGGCATCAGGCGTTAGCGGACGGGCCCATCGAAGCTCTCATAAACAATGCCGGAGTCTATTTGCAAACGCGTTTTTGCGAATCTTCCGATGACGAATTCGAGGCCACCTATCGCAAGACATTTGCTGTGAATTTCGAATCACCTTTAAGGCTGTGCCGCGACGCTGCACGGTACTTCACGAAACAGGGTTCTGGCAAGATCCTGAACGTGGCCAGCCGCGTCGGCTTTAGAGGAGAGCCGGGCGCATCTCTTTACTCCGCGTCAAAGGCTGCATTGATCAACTTGACTCGCTCTTTGGCGGTAGAGCTAGCTCCCAAAAATGTGCAGGTTTTTGGGATCGCGCCGGGCTGGGTTGAAACGGCGATGGCCCGGCAAGGCATGGACGAACGGCTACCCGAAATTCTGCGCGACATTCCGCTCAATCGCATGGCGACTCCCGAGGATTGCGCGGCCGCCGCATCGTTTTTGCTTTCTGATTCCGCCGCTTATCTCAGCGGCGTCGTGATCGATATCAACGGTGCCAGCTATTTCCATTAGGGGTAGGCGGGCGGCGCTTTCGGCGAAATCGCCCTACATATTTCAGCGGCGTCGTGATCGATACCAACGGAGCCAGCTATTTCCACTTTGGGGGGCGGTAATCTATTAGCCGTGCCCGTCGCTCTTTTCCTTTTGTTAGGTGCGCAATTACAAAATGCGCCCAGGCTACGGGCCGTTGCTCCTTGCGGTGCGCTTGTGTTGGTCGAGCGCATTCCGGACGCAAAGGGCATCTCGTTGCAGCTCTTTGCAAGCTCGCGGAATTCCCCGGAGACGACGCAGACCCACGGACGCCGTCATTTGCTCGAGCACGTGCTTGCTAAAGGTCCCAACTTTGATCTCGATGCTCGGCTGGAGGCCTGCGGCCTGTTTCTGTCCGCCTCGACCACGCGGGACTACACTCGCTTTGAGATTAGCGGATCATCCGAGTCACTCGTCCAAGCATTTGCTGCGATGAGGGAGATCCTGCTTCCTCTGGCGACTGACCCTGAGCATATCAAGAAGGAAAGCGATATTATCGAGCAGGAGATCGCTCTGCTGTCGCCGGAAGTTCGCTTCAGCACGGCGGCTTGGGAGATTGGTTTTGGCAAGAGCCTGCTCGATCCATACGGCACGGTGTCGGTCCTCCGAGCCACATCGCCTGATGAACTCCGTGCGGCGCAAGCGAATGAACTATCGGGCAATAATCTATTGTTGAGCGTTTCCGGGCCTGCCGACGTCGACGAAACCTTGAAGCAAGGACTTGCTCTTTTTGCGGGCCTACCTAAGCTGCCTCGTGAATTGCCTTCGGAAAGACCTGGCGCAAAGCCTGGAATTGGTGAAGCCTCGGAGCGTGGCGAAGCGCGGGCGGCAATCGCTCCCAGCGTGGCAAGTCCCAAAACTCTGTGCGAACTCGCCTTTGCGATGGGCGTCGCCTCACAGGACAAACAGTGCCGTGTTCACTACACGGTTTCAAACTTTCAAGGCCTTGTTCTTCTAACCCATCCCATCAAAGGCCGTTTGTCGGGGCTACTAGAGGAATCGCGCGGGGGCAAACTCGATGCGCTTTTCCTGCCCGGACGTTCGCTGGTGAGAAGTTGGGTCGCGGGTTATCTGCGCACGGCTTCTGGATCTGCGTTCTTAAGAGGCGTTCTTGCCCTACACGACCGGGCTCTTCAACCTGAAGCGATCTTAAACGAAATCGACGGCATGACGCTCGCCGGATTTCGCGAGGCAGCAGAAGCCTTTCGGATCGGCCATGCGATCGAAGTGGTGGGAAAGCCATGATCGGCCTACTTGCTGCCGCCGTGCTGCAGACATATCGGACGGCCGAAGTTCTAGATGCCGGATCGCCCACGGTCATCGTTCAAGCCTATATCCCCGCGCCCCTGCTGAGCGCAAGGGAGATGGCCACATCGAGAGTTCTCTCCGAGTGTTTACTCTTGGGCAGTCGGGAGTTTACAAAGTACGAGATTTCTCGGTTCGGGTCTCAGGCGGGATCGCCCCCCAAGGTTTCTTGGATGCCGGACTTCATCAAGATCCAGATAGCCGCCCCTGCGGGGGGTCTCGATGTCATCTTCACCCTCATGGAGTCTCTACTTCGTCATCCAAATCTAGATCCGGATGACATCGTTAAAGTCAGAAAGGACCTTTCGGAAGTAGCACGGACACCTTGGCAGGAAGCTTTGGTGCCCCAGGTGCTCGATTATTCGAAGGTCAGAGCGTCCGACGTTCGGGAGACCTATTCAAGGCTGTTCAAGCCTGATAGAATTCTCTTCGCTGCAGGCGGGCCTTTAGGGTCCGGAGAGTTAGCGCGAGCTGTCGCAAAGCATTTTTCGGACTGGAAGCCGGCCCACGACCGGTGGCGCGTGGCAGATGTTCCACCGATTATGATGTCCGAAAGGAATAACCCGGTCTCATCTTTGGAGTTCCTAGGTCCCGTGCTGCTTTCGCCAAGCGAGACATACTCAGCAACATTGCTTGCGATGTTCGGCCTCGGTGTCGGCAAGGAGGCCACGCTTCACCGGATCATGAGGGAAATCAAAGGCTGGACCTATCGACAGGAAGCCGTGATCTGGCCAACCCTCGACGGGTGGCGGCCACGTTTGATCCTGCTGCGCGAAGGAAACGCCATATCGCCGGTACTGGCGAGGAAGGCCATCCTCGACGACATCGATTCTTGGACGGATGCTTCCTTGGTAAGGGCGAAGGCAATGAGCCAGTCGGCTCTGAAGGGCAAATTCGAGCTGAATCCCTTTTGGCTGGATGACTCTTCTCCAATGACGACCTCGTTGGGGGACCGTTTGTCTTGGACTGCTTACGCTGTTCTCGTCCACGGCCCAACCTTGCTTCCTTCAGAACTTGCGGGCACTTTCGATTCAGTTGATTTGGCAAGCTTTAAGCGGGCTGCGAAACAGATGATCGAGGCGTCGATCGCTGTAGCGATTAATGGCAAGTAATCGAGTGGATTTGGATGGACGCTGATTTCAGTGGTGGTTCCTGCTCACAAAGTAGAGGTGCCGCTCGTCAGCCATGTTTGCTTATGTGAGCACCCTGGCCTAAATTGCCGCGGTCGCAATTCACCAGTTGGGGCGAATGGTTTCTGGCCATTCAAATAGGCCCATTTTTAGCAAGTACCGATTCCGCCAGGGCATCGAAATCGATGCTGGGTGAGGCGGGAATGGAAATTCCTTCTCCGGTTGCTCGCCCAAAGGCAAAGGCGGCTTGAAAGTTTGCCCAACTCAGAAAAGCCTTATATAGCTCACGATGAATGCCACCATATGCGCCCGCTCTCAGGCGCGCGGATTGCTCGGCATAAGCAAGCATGGCAAGATCGCTAAGCGCGCCGAGAACGATCTGATCACTTCCCGAGAGCACCGTAGCGGGCGCTACGTCAAACTTGGCAAATGCCGCGGCCACGATTTCGCTTATGAATGAATCCTTGGCGGGGGCCTTCGATACCTTGCCGTTTAAAATATTCCTCATGAGCCGGGTAGCCAGAGAGACGCGATTGATCTCGTTGGTGCCCTCATAAATTCGGCTCACTCGCGCATCTCGGTAGAGGCGGGCCATCGGAAATTCCTCTGTAAATCCATATCCTCCGAAGACCTGGAGAGATTCGTCCACTACGAAAGCCTCGGTCTCCGTCGACATGACTTTGCAGGCGCTGCATTCGACGGCAAATTCCTCGGCCGCTCGGCGATTTCCATCGCGTGTTCCATCTTCTGCGGCGAATGCTCCGTCTATAAGAGCTCCAGTTCGATAGATCATGCTTTCGGCCGCCCAGAATCGAGCTGCCATTTCTGCCAGCTTCTGCCGAATGAGTCCGAAATGGCTAATCGAGTGTCCAAACTGCTTTCGATCTTGTGAATATCGAGCGGCTTGGCCAAGAGCTTCGCGGGCCGGTCCCAGCGACATCGAGGAGAGCTTGAAACGGCCGAGATTCAGAGCATTGAACGCCACTTGATGGCCCTTGCCGGGCTCATGCAATAAATTTTCAAATGGAACTTCGGCATGATCGAGGACCAGTCTAGCCGTGGACGAGCCCTTTAGGCCCATTTTGTGCTCCTCGCGGGCCACTGTCAGCCCCGGAGTCGAACGCTCCACCAGAAAGGCGCTAACTTGCTCACCGTCGATTTTTGCGATAATTACAAACAGGTCCGCCCACTTCGCGTTGGAGATCCACATCTTTGTCCCATCGAGGACCCAGCCTTTCTGTCCGCGTTCAGCTCTGCAGCCCAGCGAGAGAGCGTCGCTCCCACTATTCGGTTCGCTAAGGGCGTAAGCGCCAATCCACTCACCCGAAGCGAGCCGAGGCAAATATTGAGATCTCTGACCGTCCGTTCCGAAAAGAGACAAGCCCACCTGGCTGATGCCGCTCGTGATGCCGATGGTGACGCTGAAAGAAGCATCCAAGGAGAGGAACTCGAGCATCCTCGCCGCGAGGTTCTTTGATAATCCCAAGCCTCCAAACTTCTCAGATATGTCCGGGCCGCAGAAGCCCAGTGACCCTGCCTTCCGCACCAGACTGGGCATCAACCCCTCTTCCTGGGCCTCTAGGCGTTCGGAGACGGGCAAGACTTCCTTACGGCTAAAATCTTCGGCGGTACGAATCATCAGCGCCTCATCTGCCACGAACATCTCGGGCGTAAACGAGGCGGCCGGCGTATTAAAAAGGAACGAGCAGCCACGCTCTGTTTGGACAGCTGAGTTACCGGAGGCGCTGTCGGCGGGGCTTGGCATGCGGTTCGATTATACAGGTCTTGGGGCAAGATCGAGGGATCTGCTCTCGATGATTGCTTAACGTAAGGTACAAAGGACGATCGATGCGATTGAAATATTACTTTTGTTTTGTTATTCTTTGCAGCATTTCACTGATGGAAACGGTTTTCCCCCAGGATGTTAAGGGCAAGCCCGCGGAAAAGCCAAAAACCAAGCCCGATCGGTCGGGTGAAACTGCGCTAAGGAAATTGCTGGCGTCGGCCGGATCGCTCAAGAATGTGCACCTCTTGATC
>JBBREX010000069.1:0-13359 GCA_038225245.1 Fimbriimonadales bacterium
AGTAAATTCTTGGGCGTAGGATAGCCGCGGCTAGCCGGTGAATCTGGCAAGACCCTATGCGCCGGCGCCGAGGCCGATGATTTCGTTGATGGCGCTTTGCGTTTCTACCAACTTATGGAACACGCCTTCTTTCTCCATTAGCTCGGCATGGGTTCCGATCTCCGCGATCTCACCTTTCTCGAGCACGATCAACCGGGACGCGTTACGCAGAGTGGAAAGGCGGTGGGCGATCGCGAAGGTCGTTCGACCCGAAATGAGGCGGGCAATCGCCTCTTGGATCTGCTTTTCCGTTTCCACGTCCACGCTCGACGTAGCCTCGTCGAGAATGAGGATGCGCGGGTTATGCAAAATTGCGCGGGCGATGGAGACGCGCTGGCGCTCACCACCCGAGAGCTTTGCCCCTCGCTCGCCGACCATCGTATCGTATCCATCAGGCTTGCCGAGCACGAAGTTATGGGCATTCGCCGCCCGCGCCGCCGCGATCACTTCCTCAAAGCTTGCTCCCGGCTTTCCGTAGGCGATATTCTCGGCGATCGTCCCGTTGAAGAGAAAAGGTTCTTGGAGGACCACGCCGATTTGTCGTCGCATGTCTTGCAAGCTGATGTCGCGGTAGTCGATGCCATCGATCCGGATCGATCCCGCATCGGGCTCGTAGAAGCGCGAAAGCAGATTGATCGTCGTCGATTTTCCCGCCCCTGATTTGCCGACAAGTCCGATCATTTCACCCGGCGCGGCGACGAAATTCAGCCCCTTGAGCACTGGATTGGATTTGTCGTAGCCAAATCGTACGTTCTCAAAGGTGACTTCGCCGACGATGGGGTGATGTTTGGCCTCGTCCCCGTAACGCTCTTGCTCGGTATCCATGACTTCGAAAATCCGCTCGGCCCCCGCCATCGCTCTGCTGAACCAATTGTTGACCTGGGCAAACCATTGCAAAGGACCATAGATCAAGAGGAGATAGGCGTTGATCATCCAAAAATCGCCTAGCAGCAAGGTTCCCTTGTAAACCATGTAGCCGCCAACCGTCCAGTTGATGAGGGCCCCGAGGCTGGTGAAGAAGGACATTACGCCGAAGATCGTGTACCAACGCGTATCGGCATTCACTCCGGCATCGCGCAACTCCTGATTACGTTTGCGAAATTTCTCGTATTCTAGGTCTTCTTTGGCAAACGCCTTGACCACGCGAATACCGGAGAGAGACTCATTAAGGTGCATATGGAAGCGCGCCCACTTTTGTCCCACTCGATGAAACATTTGGGACATAGGCTTCCAGAAAATCACACTGATTAAAACAACCACAGGAAGCGGGGCAAGAATGCACATCGCGAGAAATGGATTCACCCAGATAAGAAATCCCGTGATTCCAAGCATGAGCAGTCCATTCGATAAGAAATAGGGAACTCCGTCCACAAGGAAGCCCCAGACTCGGTCGGTATCGTGAGTGACGCGGCTGGCGATTGCCCCCACCTGTTTCTTATCGAAGAAGGTGAGCTGTAGAAACTCGATCGCCCGGTAGACGCTGCTGCGTAGATCCGAGGCAATATGTCCGGCCAAAAACGAGATCAGTCGGCCGGTGAGAATCTGCACCCCAATGCCAAGGGCGAGCGCTCCCAGCCACGCGCTCACGAGGGTAAAGAGCAAGGAAGGGTGAGAGCGGCCGATCAGCACCTTGTTGATGAGCTCTCGCTGGATGAGAGGCGGGGCAAGGTTAATGGCGGTTGTGGTGAGCGAGCAAAGAGCAAGGAAAACCGCTTGCCTACGATACGGTTTCAAATATCGAGCTATGCGCAAAAGCGTCTTCCCTCGATTCACGCAAGCAGGACAAACGCCATCTTTCTCAGGCAAAAGGCGGTTACACTTGGCGCATCTGATCCTTTCCTGCTTGAGATTGATCAATAACGGTTCGCCCTTGGCCAGTTGCTCGATTCCGCGAGCCGCCTCCGAGAACTTGGGCGCCATGGTCAGGGTATAGCTAATGATCGGAAACAGTCGGCCATCGGGGGTTGCTAGCTCAAGCCTGCCCCCTCCCACAAGCTGCTCGTTCCGCGCCGATTTAATCTCTGAAATGGGAATTCGGAAACCGACGGCCTCGCCCTTTTCGAGAACGCGCACTTCGACTGCCGTCACCTCCAGAATCCGGTGGCCGAACCTTCCGTTTTCCGCTAAATCGCCATCGAGCCGGATCAAAACCTCCCCCGGATGGGGGATTACTCCGTTGCCCAGAGATTCTTCAGTTTCAGTTATTGAGCTTAGGCTGGACATAAAGGATGGATGTGGTGCGAAGGTCCACGGAGGTGGCGGCGATGCGGGCAAAACTTGACGGGATCGTTTCCGATCCGCGTTCAAAGACGACGGTTATCATGGCTAAGAGCTTCGGTAGCTGGCAAAGCGAACTCTTAGAGGACCCAAATCACCCTTCTATTGTAGCCGAGGTTTGTCATTTCGGCAAGCGAACCCTTGACTAACGGGCGTTTAGTCCCACAAAGTGGATTGCTTTTCGACATGTGGAGATGCGGACATAAGGCCGGTTTCAGCAAGGGGGAGCACGCAATCGGGGTCCTCGTAGCGAGGATTACCCACTTTGGGATTTACGGGTTCCACGACCAAGCCTTCATCGCCATACGGCACGAGAAGCCTTGCCGCTTCAGATTCGGCTTGATTCGGATCGAGCCAGTCCGCGAACTGTTCTTTGTCGAGCAAGACGGGCATCCGGTCATGATAGGGCGCGACCAAGCCGTTGGCCTGGGTTGTAACAATGGTGCAGGATTCGAGCATTTCGTCGCCGCGTTCGGGAAGGAGCGCGGGCAAGCTCGCCGACTCCCAGAGGCCTGCAAAGGCGAAGGGCCTGCCGTCCCGCCGGGAAATTCGATACGGTTGCTTCTTGCCGTTTTCAGTTCTCCATTCGTAAAAACCATCGGCGGGGATGAGGCACCGGCGCTTCGCAAAGGCAGACCGGAAAGCAGTTTTTTCATGCAGGCTATCGGCGCGCGCATTAATCAGCCGTTGGCCGATCGATTTATCCTTGGCCCAATGAGGAATCAAACCCCACCTCATAAGCCGCGCCTCGGCAGGGCTATTCGCCTTTCGTATGACGGTGAGCACGCTCGATGTTGGCGCGATATTGAATTTTGGCTCCCAATCGGGGATATCACGAAGATCGAATAGCTTAGCCACGATGGCATTCGACGCATGAAGGCTATATCTTGCGCACATAAGGGGGCCATCATGCGGGGCCCGGCTCGAACCGAGGAGGCGGAACGCGGCCCGGCTTCTTGCCGGTTTCTTTGTCGGTCGCAGGCTCGGGCGGCGCCGGCGTGCCCTCATCTTTCGAGCTCAAGTCGAAGGGCGGTAATTCTTGGCCGTTCAAGACGGCAAGAAACTCCTCTCGGCCAATCGTTTCCCGTTCCAGCAAGACTTCCACGAGCTTATCCAGCTTATCGCGATTTGAGGTCAAAAGATCCACCGCCCGCTGGTGACAGCGCTCGACTATGGAATGAACTTCCTCGTCTATCTGCTTCGCGATTTCTTCGGAGTAGTTTCGTTCATCATGATAGTCGCGACCGAGGAAGGGATTATTGCTTCTTCTCCCGAGAGCGAGAGTTCCCAGTTTTTTGCTCATGCCGAATTGGCACACCATGGCGCGGGCTACACGGGTCACGTACTCGAGGTCGCTGCCCGACCCAGTCCAAACCTTTCCGAAGACGACTTCCTCCGATACTCGCCCACCGAGAGCCATTGAAATATCGTCGAGAAGCTCAGTTTCGTCTCTCAGCATCTTATCGCTGTCGGGAATCGACCAAGTTACGCCAAGAGCCAACCCACGAGGCAGAATGGTCACCTTGTGAATCGGATGACAGCCTTCTAAGAGCTCACCCACGATCGCGTGACCGGCTTCATGGAATGCGGTGACTTCTCGTTCTTTAGGATCGAAGACCCGACTTCCGCGAGCGGGTCCAACCATCACCCGGTCGATCGCTTCTTCGATGTCGTGCATGGTGATTTTGGTTTGGTTCCGTCGAGCGGCCAGAAGCGCGGATTCGTTGAGAGCATTGGCAAGGTCTGCGCCAGTGAAACCGGGGGTTCGCTTGGCCACGATATCGAGCTTGACTTCACCATCGAGCGGCTTGCCTTTGGCATGAATTTTAAGAATCGCCTCTCTGCCCTTCGCATCAGGAGGATCGACGACGATCTGCCGGTCGAAGCGGCCAGGCCTCAGGAGAGCGGGATCCAGAACATCGGGGCGGTTTGTGGCGGCGATGAGGATAACGCCTGCATTGGGATCGAAGCCGTCCATCTCGACGAGAAGCTGATTCAGGGTTTGTTCCCGTTCATCGTGGCCGCCGCCTAAACCTGCCCCTCGCTGACGGCCCACGGCGTCGATTTCGTCCACAAAAATCAGGCAGGGCCGGTGAGCCTTTGCCGTTTCAAACAGGTCTCGCACTCGCGCGGCACCGACGCCGACGAACATCTCTACGAAATCCGATCCGCTGATGTGGAAGAACGGCACGCCTGCTTCTCCGGCTATGGCTCGGGCCAGATGAGTCTTACCTACGCCGGGAGGGCCGGTGAGCAAGATGCCGCGAGGAATCTTTGCTCCGAGCGCCACATATTTCTTGGTGTTCTTCAGGAAATCGACGATTTCAAACAGCTCTTGTTTGGCCTCCTCGATACCAGCGACGTCGTCGAAGGTGATTTTGGGGCCGGTTTCGCCGACTCGCTTCGCCTTGCTGCGGCCGAAGCTGAGGGCTTGATTTCCTCCCGCTTGCGCGGGTCTTATGAAAAAGAGATAGATTGCCAAGAAAAGCAAAATGGGAACGGCAAAAACGGACAAGAAGGCGAGTAGGCCTTGGCTCACCGGTGGTTTGGATATCTCCCATTCGACTTTCTTGCGGTTAAGCAGTTCGATGACGGACTGAGCGCCGGTGGTCGTGATGTCTGGCACGGTGGCCGAATAGCGCTCTCCGGTAGTCAACTTGCCCGTTATCTCATTCGATTGCCAGGCCGCGCTTTCGACGTGATTACTTTCGACTTCGCTTTGAAACTGAGCAACGGTGAAGTTTTTAGGTTTGCTTCCGGTAAAGCTAAGCGCTGAGGGAGCGAGCACGTTCATGAGCAGAATAGCGCTCAAAACCGCGACCACCGATAAAAAAAGAGTTTTGGCAGCTTTACTCAAATGCACTCCATGGGGCGAAACCCTGTAGTTAGCCTACGCCGCTAAGCTCTCCGAGGTTTCCTATTTTGTATTCTCACGTAGCCGCCGGAGGTTCGAAACAAATGAGCAGACCACGCTCGGTTGATTTGGTTACTTTGACTCGATCGGCAATTGCCAGCCCAGGTATCCATACCGGGCCATCGTTATCGTAAATGATCGGCAATCTTCTCCTCGCCGCGAGGGTGAGTTTGTTATCGGAGAAAATCCCTGCCACGTGTTTGCGACTCTTACCACCGATCGGAGTAATGGTGTGGCCCGGTGACGCCGCTTTCAAATAAAGTCGTCCAGCTACCGATTCAAAATCGACGATGGCTTCCAGAGGATTTGTCGGAACGGCCATGGCAGGTTCGCTTGGGCTGCACTCAACGGCCCAGCCGAAGATCATGTGATCGACACGACCGGGAACCGCCAGCAATTGCTGGGCCGGCTCGTCGATGGCCAGGTGGCGAACGTGAATCTTATCCTTATTCCACTCGATAACCACCTCGCCCCCCGTCGCGGTGAACGAACCCTTGGGGTTCTGAACAATATGTGTAGCCAGGGAGTGGCTAACAGAGGCATCAAAGTGTCCTCCCAAGGCGAGCACCGCGAGTCGTAAAGCTCTCCTCATGAGGGCAACCGATATCGAGCAAAGCCGTGGTCGCGAAAATGCCACTTCGCAGTCTAAAGTGAGTAACCGGAGGTGACCGTTTAAAGGCAGCTCGCATTGTTCGAGAGCGGCCGCCGCCATGCCATTGAGCAGCGCTTCTTCTTCAGACACCAATTTCGAGAGCCTCATCAAGGCGTTTTGAGCTTCCGGATTGACTGCCTCCAGTTCCGGTATCACGCGGTGGCGAACACGGGCGCGGGCAAACTGAAGGTCTTCGTTAGCCGGGTCGTCGTGAAACCAGAGATCATTGGCCGTGCAGTAAGACCTGGTTTCAGTTCGGCTGAACGGAAGAAGGGGCCGCACGATATTTCCTCTCCTTTCGGGTATTCCCGCTAAGCCTGCCAATCCGGTTCCACGAGCCATTCGAAACAAGATGGTTTCGACATTGTCATCTCGGGTGTGAGCGGTGGCGATCAAAGTGCATCCTAGACGAGCGGCCGCCTGCTCAAAAAACTCATAACGGGCCTTGCGGCCCGCCTCTTCGAGACCTATCTTGAGCTCTTTTGCCATTTGCGGCACGTCGGCAGAGCCGGTTGCAAAAGCAACCTCTAAGGAGCTACAAAACTCCTCGCAACGCTCCTGCTCGATATCTGCTTGATCACGCTGGCGGTGGTGAAGATGTCCGGCAACAACGTCAATCTTTGAGGCGTGCAGCAGATGGAGCAGGCAGGTGGAATCGGGCCCGCCGCTATAACCGACAAGGACCCGATCCGTGTCTCGAAAAAAGCCCGATCGATGAACGTGCTCGCGGAAGCGCTCGAGCATGACGATAGCTTACCGGGGAACCGGAAAGGTACAATGACGGGTGCCTCGGCATAGAGGCAATGTTACTTTATGAGCGCTAAAAGTCAGGTCGTCAAGACCGTTGCCAGTGGTTTGACGGTTGCTTCTCAAAAGCCAATCGACGCCTTAATCCAGGAGATTTCCGCGATCCCGGCGCCGGAAGCCCAAGAACAAAAAGTCTCAACCGAGAAGTTCGACGCAGACCTGATCGTGATTGGGGCCGGACCCGGCGGCTACGTCGGGGCAATCCGCGCCGCCCAGCTTGGAGCGAAAGTTATTTGCGTGGAGAAGGAATACCTGGGTGGTACGTGCCTCAATTGGGGTTGCATTCCCTCGAAAGCCATGATCGCGAGCGTGGAGAGAATGAACCACGTGAAGCACGCGGGCGATCTCGGGGTCGTCGTCGAGGGCAAAGTGGAAATGGACTTTGCGAGGATGATGGCTCGCAAAGATAAGATCGTTCAGGTCCAACGTGGGGGAGTCGGAACGCTCTTCAAGAAGAACGGAATTCGGCACATCGAGGGTTTTGCAAGCTTCCTGGATCCAAACACGATCGAGGTGGAGAAGGATGGGAAGAAGCAATCTCTGCGGGCAAAAAACTTCATGCTCGCGATGGGCTCGTCGGTCATTCACCTCAACATTCCAGGTCTAGACGGTGGCAGAGAGCAGAACCTTTGGACCTCCGACGATGCGGTAACAGCCCCTTTCGTCCCCGAGAGCATGCTGATTTTGGGGGGAGGAGCGGTTGGAGTCGAGTTTGGGTACGTGTTCAATGGATTGGGAACCAAAACGACCCTCGTTGAAATGATGCCGGCGGTTATTCCGCTCATGGATTCCGATCTCGGCGCCGAACTTGGGAAACAGCTTTCCAGACAAGGTTTGAAAATCATGACGGGAGCCACCTTAGAAAAGGCCGAGAAAACGGCAAATGGTTGGAAGTGTTTCGTAAAAAAGGGGGCAGCCACCGAAGAGGTGGAAGTGCAAGTGGTCTTGCTTGGAGTGGGCAGAAAGGCCAATACGGACGGCATGAATCTTGAAAAAGTGGGAGTTCGCCTGCATAAGCGCGGCGTGGAAGTTCTCGATGACACGATGAAATCGCACCAACCGACGATTTACGCGATCGGAGATGTGACGGGTCGAATTCAGCTCGCTCATGTGGCGTCGCACGAGGCGATCATCGCCGCGCAGAATATCGTGAATAAGACCGATAGGAAGGTCGATTATAAGGCTGTGCCAAACTGCGTTTACACCGTTCCTGAAGTTGCGAGCGTTGGATTAACGCAGAGCGAAGCGGAGACTCAAGGACATGAGATCGCGGTCGGTAAATTCAATTTCCGACCACTGGGCAAAGCGATGGCTACGGGCGAGCAGGAAGGGTTTGTCAAGATCGTGGCCGAGAAAAAGTATGGTGAGGTCCTGGGCGTTCATATGATCGGCGCTCATACCACGGACTTGATTCATGAAGGGGTGGTTGCGATCAAGCTGGAAGCCACGTTGGACTACATGGTGGAAACGATCCACGCTCATCCGACGATGAGCGAAGCGGTTCTGGAAGCGTTTGAAGACGCGGCTGGGCATGCGATTCACAAGATTTAGGAGGAATCGAAATGTATATGGTGGTATCCCGTTGGAACCTCAAGGCAGGTAACGAGGAACAGTTCGAGATTCGTGGAAAGGCGGTGCGCCAAGCACTCAGACAGATTCCTGGCGTGACGCTTTGCGAGGCATTCCGCACCGGCGATCACGCGATCGCGGTGCTGGGCTATGCAGACGAGGCGGCCTACAAGCAAATCACCCAAGATCCAAACGGGCCCTTTGAGAAGCTCATCGCCGAGCAAGGGCTCGAAGAAGTCAGCGAATGGGTCTGGTCGGAACGCGGCGAGACGCAGAACTAGCTGGCGGAGAGGGTGGGATTCGAACCCACGGAGGCTTGCGCCTCACCGCATTTCGAGTGCGGCGCACTAGACCGGGCTATGCGACCTCTCCGCGCCTGAAATTATGGCTCAATCGTTCCCGGCCACTCCTGAGCGAATCCATTTTTCTAAAATACGCGTACAATGAGCCATGAAGCGCTTAACCCTTGCTTTCCTTATTCTCTCCGGCTTCGTCTCAGCCGCCCTCGCGGGACCGCCAGTAAACGCCCGCCTGCTCCTGAAACATGCACAGGCGGAAGCTAAACGACAGAACAAAAATGTATTTGTGACCTTTCACGCTTCCTGGTGCGGCTGGTGCCACAAGCTCGATGCGTTTATGAACGACAAGCAATTCAAGCCTGTTTTCGACCGCAACTACGTGATCGTCAACATCGACGTGCTCGAGCAGCCCGACAAGAAAATGATCGAGAATCCCTATGGCGCGGAAGTGCTCGCCGATCTTGGCGGCAAAGATAGCGGCCTGCCATTCTTTGCCATTCTAAACCCGGAGGGCAAGAAGCTGATCGATTCGAAGCGCCCCGTCGAAGGAAAAACGGAAGGCATGAACATCGGCCATCCGGCAGAGCCTCAAGAGATCGAATATTTCATCTCGATGCTGAAAAAGACCTCCGGGCATCTTTCTTCGGGCGAAGTCAATGCGATGACTGCGTATTTGTCCAAGCCGAAGGGCTAAATCAGAGATTCCCGTTTGCCAAGATGACCAGAGCTCCGTAGGCTAACCAGCCAAGCACTTGCAATACCAGCAAGACGATGCATGTGATTCGCGCCGCGTTGGCGCCTCGGCTTCCCTTTGCTTGCGCCTTCGACGCGTAATTTATGCCGAGAATGGGCCAGAGCAAAGGAGGAATACCGCAGATAACGCTCAGCAGCGCCATGATCCAAGCGATGGTTAGGTCTTGAGCGCCCGCATCTCCCTGGGTCGGTCGTGCTGAATATCCATGGTTAGGCCGGTCGTAGCTTTGCCTTCCATATGGGTCGCCGATATCCGAAGGTCCAGGCGGCTGGTTTGGAGCGCCTATACCTCCTCCAAAAGCAATGCCGGGCACCGTCGAAGCGAGCAACCGCGCGCCGGTGGACTCGTTTTCCAGCTCGGTCGTCGGCAACCAACCGACCTTCGGCAATCCACTGGTTGAGAAGCGCCTCATCGGCGGGTCCAAATCGCTGCCCGTCGGGCCACAGAACGAAATACTTCACGTGCGCTCATTGTACGTTACGGAACGGCGTCGAACGCGGTTGAAGAATCTTCGTCGTTAAACAGAGTGACTGAAGCGGAGATCCTTCGCAGGCTCAGAATGACGGACAGGCTCAAAATGACCCGAGATGTCATCCTGAACGCGGTGAAGGATCTCTACCCTAAGCGCGCTACCGCATTCGAGATTCTTCGCGAGCTCAGAATGACGGTTGGGGCTCAAAATGGCTGGACGAGTGATTGGAGCACAACAACTGCAGGTTCGGCATAATGGTCGCATGAATCCCTTCCGGGAGTTTCGCCTTCAAGCCAGAACGCATGGCGTTCCCGCCACCGCCGCTATCATCGCCCTAATGGCCACATGTTTTGTACTTTCGTGGTTCGGCTTGGCCATTTTGTATAGCGGTTTGGCTCTGGAAGTCCGATCCGTCTTTAGCCAACCTTGGACGATGCTTACGTACCCTTTCGCTAGTCCAGGCGCAACCCATGTGCTCTTTTTCGTCTTGACTTGCTTATGGTTATGGAGCTTTGGTGGCTCGGTCGAGCGAGACCTCGGATCGGCTCGCTTCGTCCTTGCATGGATCGTTCTTACGCTTCTTTTCTCGATTGTATTCGTGGCTGCAAGTGGCGTGATCGAAGTCCCGTTACGCATCAGCGAGGCGGGCCTTCCCACCGCCGCCATGACCATGATCTGGTGCGCTCGCAATCCGGAAACGCAGATTCTCCTTCTATTTATCCTCCCGATCAAAGGGAAATGGCTTGCTTTGCTCACCTCGGCGATCGTTTTGTTTTCGTACGGCGCAGGGTATCCGTTGGTAGGCGCGATCGCTCTTCTGCCCCTCGCCGTGGCTTGGGCGTTTGGAGCCAACATGCTCCCATTTTGGGCCTATGCTTCGTCCACCGATCGTCGGGGCTTATGGGAGAAAAAAAGGGAGCAACGAGAACATCACAGATTTATCGACGATATCAAGGATCGGGAACGTGAGAGATCGGAAAAAGAACGACTACGGAAGCTGTTCGAGGATAGCTTGGACGACGATCAACCCGACTAACAAGTCTTCTGTAAACGAAACCACTCAAGGGTCAGGTTATGGAATCGCTCGGTTTGGCCCAAGTGCTCCATGCCTAAGCGCTTTGCCACATTGATCGAACGCACGTTTTCCGGCAGCACGATGGCGTATATTTCGTGGAGCTTCATGGTCTCGAATCCGTGCTTTACCGCGCCACGTGCGGCTTCCGTCGCATAGCCCTTGCCCCAGAAAGTTCGCACGAGGTGCCATCCAACTTCGATTTCCTCCGCATCCGGTAGCGCCTTGAGGAGAACTGCGCCCAACACTTGTCCATCTTCCTTGTGCTCGATGGCCCAAAATCCAAAGCCGGGAGGAAATTGAGCATAGCGCTTCAAGGCGGCCGCAAGGTGCTCGCGCTGGCTGTCGATATTCTCTTCGGGAGGCATCGCCAAATAGCGAACAACTTCAGGGTCGCCATACATGCGAAAAGCTGCTTCTACATCCGACAGAGTCCAATCGCGAGCAATCAGCCTTTCGGTCTCGAAGATTGGTGCCATCGACCTATTTTGACCGCGCCGCCGGTTTGAGGATGGTCGTTGAAACAGCTCGCTTTTTGGCCCACACAAGTCCGAAATTTGTTTCCTTGTACTCGCCTTTCGCAAACAAATTCGCTTGATCGGCAAAATGCGGATCACGCGCATTTTGGGAATTACCATAGGGAAGAATGCTCCAAGAACGAACTCCCTTGGGATCGAGCGAAATAATCATCCGAAAACTCGATCCGCCGTCGCATTCAAAATTACCCCTTACAAATTTGCCTGAATTGGGGACCACCGCAGCCGCCGATCCGATGTCAAACCCGTTAAGGGGAATGCTCCGATCGCCACGCCGGGTGAAATGCATTTTGCCCCAAGCAATGCTCGTCGAGCCATGATCTTTCTTCATCGTTTCAGCCGCTGAGTTAAGACTAGCTAAAGCTCTGTTACGATCCTCGTCCGACCAAGTCGTCCCCGCCGCGGCGCTCTCAGCGAGATCCGGGTTGCGCCTATCGGCCCGAAGCCAGTACGTATATAATCCGCATCCAACCGAGTCGATCTGGGAAGTCCCGTCCCAATTCTTCAAGGCATCGAGCGAAGTCTTGGGTCCCGGATCGTTAGCCGCAGAATCCAGGAGTTGCTTCACGGTGGGCAAAGCATAGGGGACCAGAGTATCGGTGGCGATGCTCATCGCCTCGTGGATGGTAATTTTCGCGCGCCGGTTCGTCAGGAGCTGCGCCAATCGAACCCGACGGGTCGTTTCGTCGTAGGTGGTAATCCAGGCGGGCCAAGCTTTCTTGATTTCATCCCCGAGCGTAGTTCGCCAAGGCGCCGAGTTACAATTCACGAGCAATCCGCTTTTCGGATTGATGGTCCACGGCAGATCATCGAGCGTAAGCAGAGATCCCCAGCGAGTCCGCGGATCGCTTCCGTCTAGTGGCTTCGACCAGTCGATCGCAGAATCGCGACGGGGAACCCGCGCATTGTATTGATAGCCGATATTGCCTTTCGTGTCGGCAAAGACGATGTTCCACATAGACAGCCCGCGTGGCTTGAGAGCATCCCGAAAATGGCGCGCATCTTTGGCGCGGAGCATCTGAAGCATTTGATCCAGGAGTTCCCAGGAGCCCAACATCGACATTTTCACCGCCTGGTTTCGAAATGGCACCATTGGCCCCCATTCGGTCACTCGTGCCGTCTGATGCTGGGTCTTCAACTCGGCGCCGTCCCTATATTGCAAATCGAGCGGTTTGGTCGTAAACGACTTCCACTCGCCGTGGAAGCTGTACATGTCTTTGTCGTCCGGTTTGAGCTTGACCGTGTAAAGATCGTACAGATCGGGATCATTGTTCGTCATGCACCAAGCGATGCGGTTGGTATGCCCCATCACCCCGAAAGGCAATCCTGGAAGCGTGATGCCTCGGAAGCCGAATTCAGGCGTATATAGGGCGAACTCTTGCCATGCGAGAGGGCCATTCCAAGGCAGATGGGGATCGATGGATAGAATTGCGCCTCCGTTGGCAGTGTGGCTTGGCGCGATCGCGAATTGGTTGGAACCCATGCCCGGCAGGAGCTCTCGGGCGAGGCTGTACAGGGGGAAGACCGCATTAACCATTTGGGCAAGGGACAGAACGTCGGTCGGAGTCACGTGCTCGATCCATGTAGGAAGTTGACCTTTGCGCTCAGCGATAGCTTGATTGGCGCCCGCGCAAAAGTTGTCGATGATCGATTTCGTCTCCCCGGACAGAATCTTTGCCTCTGCCTCGGCCAGATCCTCGATGCCCAAGGATCGGATGAACCCGTCGGTGAGAAGCTGCCCGCGCCCTTCGACCTCCGCCATCCGACCCCGCGCCTGTTTGAAGTTAAGGGCCATTCGCTCGGCGTTGATCTCGGCAGTGGCGTACCCAAGGCCGTATGCTACTTCCGCATACGACTTCGCGCCGATGGATGGAACGCCGAATTTGTCCCGGTAGATGGTGACGTCGGCCTGGGCGGCAGTGACGGCGAGGATGAAGCAGAGAAAGGTCGATCGCATCGACGCAGTAT
>JBBREX010000070.1:0-13286 GCA_038225245.1 Fimbriimonadales bacterium
CGCATTCATCGTCGCCGAAGCGTTGCGATTGCTCAAGAAAGAAGGCGGGCTCGATCCCGGGGTCGGCGTTTATGCGGTGGCTACCGTGCAAGAGGAGATCGGCCTGCGGGGTGCACGCACGGCTGCGTTTGGAATTGCTCCCCAGACCGGCCTCGCCGTAGATGTCAATCACGCGATCGATTACCCAGGGGTGAGCAAAAGCCGCTACGGCCAACTCGACATTGGCAAAGGTCCGAGCATCATGAGAGGGGCCAACGCAAATCCCATCGTTTTCAACATGATCCTGGAAGGAGCCAAGGAAAACGAGATTCCTTACCAGATCGACGTCGCCCCTGCCGGCACAGGAACCGATGCGAATGCGATGCAGATCAGCATGGGTGGCATGGCGACCGGCCTTCTGGGAGTGGCTCTGCGGTACATGCATTCTCCTTGCGAGATACTTTCTCTAAAAGACGTCGAAGATTGCGCACGCCTAATGGCGGCTTATTGCCGAAAAGTGCGGCCAAACACCGACTTTACGCCTAGAGTCATGTCTACCTGACGCTTCCCGCCGTACAATACGGTACGCGATGTTCTTCTCGCAAAAGACAAAAAAGCTTCCCCACTTCTGCGAGTATTTGGTGCAGAAGGAAAGGGCGGTTTCGCGCGAAGGCGGCGCATTTTGGGCTCTCGCCGGGTGCTTGTTTGCACCCATTTCGCTGGCGGGAATGGCCTTCATTCTGGCTCAATTCCTAAATCCTTTTCTGGCCGTGTCCTTGGCATTTTTCGTCGGTCTGCCAAGCTTGTTTACGGGATTGGCGATTTTCGATCGGTGGAGACGCAAGCGGCAAAGACCAGATCAAATTCGTTTGGCGCAGGTGCGCGAAGTGGTGGCCGCCTATTGGGGGCCGATGCAGAAAAAGAAGCTGCATCGAGACCTGGATACGGTCGCCGGGGAATTGCTCGATGCGTGTGCTTTTCAATGGCAACGTACGATGGCGGCCCTCAACAGTCCAGGCTGGCAAACGAGCGGGATTCATCGCCAAAACTTACGGGAGCAAGCGAGAATTGCAGCCGATTCGGCGATGGAGGACATCATGATGCTGTGCACGCCATGTCTGAGCGACCGAGCTGGAAAACCGAGAGATTGGCACGAAAAGGTCGAAGACTTCATCGATCTGGACGTTATCGATACCCTTCAGCAGATGTCGGGAGTCAAGGTAAAAATGAACAAGGGATACCGAAGCCCTTATTTCGGAGCGATTGCGGAGCCAGTGCGAAGAACGGCTCATCAGCTGAGAGAACTGGCGGAAGAAGCAGAGCGCATGGCTCAAGAAGCTAATGATCTTGGGCGAGCCGGCAATGCCGGAGTTAGTCTCGCCCTTGAATCGGTATTGGCGGACATCCGGGCGGTTCGGGAAGCAGAAAACGAGTTGGAGCAGCATCAAGGCGTATGAAGTTGCTCCAGTAGCCACAGGGCGCAACCAAGTTTGCTTGTGCGGCCACTCGATGCTTCGGTTCCCTCAGCAGTGAGAAGCGTAAGCTCATTCAGGTCTGAACCGAAACCGATATCGCCTCTGCTGACATCGTTCACGGCAATGGCGTGAAGCCGTTTGCTCACTATTTTTTGTCTGGCCACATCCAGGTCGGCACTGGGCTCGGCGGCAAAACCGACAACTTTCGCTCCTGGCTTGGCTGCCTTTGCAAGCTCGGCAATGATGTCGGGATTGGGTTCCAGTTGCAGGCATATGGGCCCATCAGCCCGCCTAGTCTTGCCGGCCTCCTGTTCGGCGACACGGAAGTCAGCGACGGCGGCGACCCCAAAGATCAGGTCTGCCGAGGAAGCAGGTCCCCGGGCCGCTTCGAGCATTTCGTTAGCGGTGTTCACGCGCTCGATCGTTGCATCAAGGGGATAGACGGCGCTCGACGGACCGGCAATGACGGTGACGCTGGCGCCGAGCAAAAGGGCGGCTCGCGCAAGCGCAGCTCCCATTTTGCCGCTCGAGCGATTGGAGATGAAACGAACCATGTCGATGGGTTCTTCGGTACGTCCACTGGTAATCAGTACGTTTTTGCCTCGAAGCATCTCAGAGCGTTTCGCTACCAGCATAGCGGTTTCTACGATTTGGGTCGCGGACGCCAATTTTCCTTGACCTTGTTCTCCGCAGGCCACCTCGCCCTCTGAAGGCTCGACAATTTCTATCCCTCGCGCCGTCAGCGTTTCCAGCGCTGCCCGGATGGGTTCGGCGGCAAACATGGTTGGGTTCATCGCGGGAGCTACGACAATAGGCCCGGAGTAGGCAAGAGCGATCGTGGATAGCATGTCATCGGCAGTTCCCCCGGCGATCTTGGCGATGGTATTGGCGGTCGCGGGGGCGATGACCAACAGATCGGCGGCGCGGGCCCAATCGATATGAGCCATTCTGCCGCGCTCCGGCTCTTCGAAAGCATCCTCCAAACAAGGTTGTCCGGTAAGAGCTTCGAAGAGAGCAGGTGTCACGAATTTAGAAGCTGAATCGGTCAGGCACACCCGAACCGTAAACCCGCGTCGCATCAGCTCCCGAGCGATGTGGCAGGCGCGATATGCTGCTACGCTTCCTGATACGCCGAGCACTAAATTCATCGCTCGGAGTCATTATGAACCGTTCTTTGGTTGGGACTTATAGACCCCAAATTTTCCGGTCTCATTCATAATTGGATTTGAATTCTCAGGAGGACGCCTTGAATCCAATTTTTCTCTCTGCTCTCGTGCTTCACGGCCACATTGTCCAACCGAAACAACCGCCCGAAATGCGCCTTATGCGCTATCCGGCCGTTCATGGCAACGAAATTACATTCACCTATGCATCCGACCTTTGGACGGCCAACATGCAAGGAGGCTACGCGAGAAGGCTGACCTCCCATCCGGGAACCGAGGTCAAGCCGTTTTACTCGCCTGACGGCTCGATGATCGCTTTTACCGGCCAATACGACGGCAACACCGACGTGTACGTAATGGATGCGGATGGAGGCGAGCCGAAACGGCTGACTTTCGAGCCCGACACCGACGTCGTCACCGGATGGACCCCGCAAGGCAAGATCGCCTACGTATCGACATACGGCAATTTCAGCAGCCGTCAGCCAAGGTTGTGGTTGGTCGATCCCAAGGGCGGCATTCCTATGCCGACGCCGATTCTCGAAGCATCCGATGTGTCATTTTCGCCGGACGGAAATAAGATCGCCTATAATCGCCAAGGCTCGAATCGGTTCAACTGGCGACGGTACCGCGGAGGATCTCAAGGTCTGATCTCGATTTATGATTTGAAGGAGAACACCTATAAAGAGCTGCCCCACGGGCGTGAGAATTCCTGGAATGCGATGTGGATCGGCGATTCGATTTACTACGTCAGCGACAAAAATCAGCAAACCGTCAATCTGTATCGCTATGACACCAAAAATAGCCGGATAACCCAGCTCACGCATTATCCTGATGCAGACGTGAAGTGGCCGTCGAGCGATGGCAAAACGATCGTTTTCGAACGAGATGGATATTTGTACGCTTACGACATAGCGAGCGGCAATGCCTCGAAGCTTGCCCCCAAGATTAAGGGCGATCTGCTGGCCACACGTCCTATGCTCCGGCGCTTAGCGGGCGACATCTCCTCATTTTCGCTGTCGCCGAGCGGCGTGCGTATCGCGGTGGAAGCACGGGGCGATTTGTTTTCCGTGCCCGCTAAGAACGGCGACACTCGCAACTTTACCAATTCTCCTTCCTCACGCGAGCGTTTTCCAAATTGGTCGCCGGACGGAAAGACCATTGCTTATGTGAGCGACGCTACCGGCGAATATCAGATCTACACCATGCCCCAATTGGGCGGAAAGCCGACGCAACTGACCGAGCTAAAAGACACGACCGTTACCGATATCAATTGGACGCCGGACAATAAGAAAATCTACTTCACCACGGTCGCCAACGACCTCATGCTGCTCGATTTGGCGAGCAAGAAAGTCAGCCGAATCAAGCATTCGGATTATGGGATATCCAGCGTAGACGTCTCCCCGGATAGCAAATGGCTGGCCTATGTGGAGTCCGGAAAAAATCTATTCGGCGCACTGTACTTTTACGAGATAGCTACGGGGAAGGTAACGAAAGTCACGGAAGGATACTACCGGGACGATTCCGTGTCCTTCGATCTGTCCGGAAAATATCTCTGGCTGGTTTCTTCGCGCACCTATACTCCCGAACCGGGATCTTTCGAGTTCAACCTCAGTACGGGCGAGGCGCAAAGAATCTACGTAGTAACCCTAAGCAAAGACGAAAAAAATCCGTTTTCTTTAGAGAGTGACGAAGAGCCGGCCGGCGCCGAGGCACCTGCTCCGCCGAAGGCCGGTAAGCCTCCAAAGCCCGATTTACCACCACCAGCTCCTCCCACAGGACCTCCTCCGGGGCCGCCTGCTCCTCCTGCGAGTCCTATGGTCAAAGTGGATTTGGATGGCTTGGGAGATCGCCTCATTCCTTTGGCACTCCCCGCGGGAAGCTATCCGGCCATCATCGGAGCGAATGAGGGCGTCTTCTACGCATCGCCGGCCGGTCTGGCGAAATACGATCTGCGCTCAAAGCAAAGCATGCCCTTGATGCCGGGAATCCCGGGAGGCATTTCCTTCAATCAAAGCCGCACAAAAATCGCTTATTCGGCAGGTGGCGTCTTCGGAGTGGTCGACGTTCATCCAGGGATCCAGCCCGGCGAGGGGCGGGTCGATCTCAGTTCCCTGGAGACCGTCGTGGATCCCAGAGCGGAGTGGAAACAGATCTTCTGGGAGGCTTGGCGATTCGAGCGAGATAACTTCTATGACAAGGACTTTCTCGGTCTGAACTGGAATGAAATCGGACAGCGTTACGCTAAATATCTACCCTACGTCGCTCATCGGAGCGACCTCAATTACGTCCTCGGACTCATGATCGGCGAATTCGGCACTTCGCATGCGTATGTAGGCGGCGGGGATATGGGGGCCCCGGTTCCCACTATTCCCATCGGCCAGCTCGGCGCGGATTATGAAACCGCGGGCGGCAAGGTTCGCTTTAAGAAGATCTACCGCGGACTTAATTTTGAAGAATCGCGCCGTGGTCCTCTAGGCGAGCCTGGGGTAAATATCAAGGACGGAGACTACCTGCTCGAAATTAACGGCAAGGCGGTCGACGAGAAGAATAGCCCCGATTCGCTCCTCGTGGACAAAGCGGGTAAGCGCGTACAGCTGACTGTGAACAGTTCGCCCACCCTGGTAGGCGCCCATAAGGTCGAAGTTAGGCCGATCGGCGGGGAAGGCGAGCTTCGCTATATCGAATGGGTGGAAGCCAACCGACGGGCGGTGGCGAAGATGTCCAATGGCCGCATCGGTTACCTGCATGTTCCCGACACGTCGATGCCCGGCATGGTGGAGTTCCTGAAGGGCTACTACTCCCAAAGCGATAAGGAGGCATTGATCGTCGATGAGCGCTGGAATGGCGGGGGCCAGATCCCGACTTTCTTCATCGAAAAGCTCGCCCGGACTTACAAGACCGGGCTCCGAGCGCGGAACGAGGGGGACATATCCTTCCCAGTTCAAACCGTGGAGGGTCCGAAGGCCATGCTTATCAACGGATATGCAGGCTCTGGGGGGGATCTATTCCCATGGCTGTTCCGGCAATCCAAGCTTGGGCCCCTGATCGGCGAGCGAACTTGGGGCGGTCTGGTAGGGATCGGTGGCGGCGCCCCACTGCTCGATGGTGGCTTTCTCACCGCTCCCGGCTTTGGATTGTATGACATGGAAACTGGGACTTGGATCGCAGAGAACACCGGCGTGGAGCCAGATATCGAAGTGGATGCGAGGCCCGATCTGGTCGCTCAGGGCAAGGATCCGCAGCTTGAGAAAGCGGTGGAATACCTGATGGGAGAGCTCAAGAAAGGCCCTCGCAAGACCAAGCGTCCAAACTTTCCCCGAGTCATCAAGCCGTAGCCAAGTTGGGGGAGGCGCCAGTTCGTCGCCTCCCCACGGGCAGGGATACAATAAGGCTCCATGTGGCAACGTTTTACGGAGCGGGCTAGAAAGGTCGTGTTCTATGCCCAAGAAGAGGCGCAGAAATTCGGCGAGGGTTACGTCTCTACCGAGCATCTTTTGTTGGGCCTGCTGCGGGAGTCGGGCAGCGTAGCGTCTCGAGTGCTGGACCGACTTGGAGTTAGCGAAAGTCGAATCCGGGCGGAGGTGGAGAAACAGCTTCCTCGAGGAGATGCGAGGCCGAGCCAGGACATGACCCTGACGCCAAGAGCGAAACGTGTCATCGATCTCGCTTACGACGAAGCTCGCAAACTCAATAACAACTACATCGGTACCGAACATATTCTTCTCGGACTTATCCGAGAAGGCGACGGCCTCGCGGGAAGGGCGCTCGACAAATGCGGGGTACGCCTGAAGGATGCGCGGAACGCCGTCATGGAGCTTCAGGAGAAAGAGCACGAGGAGAGAGAAACAGGAAAGACCAATCCTTTGCTTTCGGCCGCTACTTTTCTATCCCGCTTGATCCGTCACAGCCGCGAGGAACAACCGATCGACGCGGGAACCCTCATGAACATGCAGTTCGGCAGGTTCGTCCCGGAGCTTATGTTGCTTGGTTTGGCAAGCGATGAGACCGGGGAAGGCTTTCGCATTCTTAACGGTCTAAACGTCCCCGTGGCGGACCTTCACGCACTGATGCAAATCACGCTCATGACGCCGGTGCATATCCAAGACGATTCTTGCCGCCAGGTCACTTTCGAGCAGCTCATCTCATCGGCGGGGTCAATTGCCAATGAGCTCGGCCAAGCCCCCTCCAGCGCGCACGTGCTCCTCGCCGTCTTTCGGGTTGAGTCATCTCCAGCCGCTAAAGCGCTTCGCGACGCCGGAGTAACCGAGGAAGCTCTTATCGCCGCTGTTCGACCGACTTAGCGTCAATAGGCTCGTTGGAGACATTCGTGCGAATGAATCTGCCGATCGTGGTCGATTGAACTAGGATCGAAAACGTCACCACCGAGAGCGTGATGGAGGCGATCATCCTTACTCCTGGAAAATCCGCCGGCGATGGCGAATCCGACCGTATAGGGAAGGTTCCAGCGTCGGGCGAGGAGAGCAACGGCCGTCGAAATAATAAGCAGAATTTCACTCTGATCGATGGAAAGCTTCACTCTTGCCGTATTTCGCCGATTCGTGTTGTTGCGAGCTGAACGTCACGACGGTCGGGTAGGAAGAGCGCGCCGATTACGAAGGTGAGCGACGCGATGCCTATCGGATAAGCAAGCCCCGCCGTCAGGTTATGGGATCGGGCGACGAGGACGGTAGCGATGAGCGGGACCAAACCGCCAAACACGCCATTGCCGATGTGGTAGGGCAGCGACATCGAAGAGTAGCGAATTCGCGTCGGAAACAGCTCGACGAGAAAGGCGGCGATCGGCCCATATACCATCGTTACGAACAGGACCTGGATGAACACGAGGGCCCCAAGAGCGAAGGCGTTCGGATGGAGCGAGGCCTTGGCAACGGCATCATAACCGGCAGCTTGCGCCATCGCTCGATAGATCGGAACGTACGCCACAGCCGCCAACAAGCAGCCCGCGAGGATGATTCGCTTTCGCCCGATGCGATCCGATAGGGCGCCAAAAACGATGAAGAAAGGCGCCGCCAGCACGAGAGCCGAAGCCACGATCATGTTAGCGAGGACTTTATCGACCTTCAGCTCGGTCTGCAGAAAGTACAGAGCGTAGAACTGGCCGGTGTACCAAACTACGCCTTGCCCCGCCGTGGCCCCGAAGAGAGCGAGCAGCACGAGTTTGAGGTTGGCCCGATCTCTAAAGCTCTCCCGCAACGGATTCTTGGATTGGGCGCCCTTGGCCTTCAGCTCGGCGAAAAGAGGAGATTCTTGAAGTCGCATTCGGATGATGTAGGAGAACACCACGAGGATTGCGGAAAGCAAGAACGGCAAACGCCAGCCCCAGGCTTCAAAGGCTTCTTTTCCCAACGCGAGTTGACCACCGATGATCACGACTATCGACACCAAAAGCCCAAGCGTCGCCGTGGTCTGGATGAAGCTGGTGTAATATCCACGCCGCATATCCGGAGCATGCTCGGCGACATAGGTGGCCGCTCCTCCGTATTCGCCTCCGAGCGCCAGGCCTTGAGCCAGGCGGAGAATCAGCACAAGCATCGGGGCGAAGACTCCGATCTGCGCATAGGTTGGCACCAGCCCAATGAGAAAAGTGGATGCGCCCATGATCAACAGAGTCATCAGGAACGCGTGCTTGCGCCCCACCAGATCGCCCAGCCGTCCGAATACGAGCGCTCCGAACGGGCGCACGACGAAACCTGTGGCGAAAATCGCCAATGTGGACAGAATTGCCGCGGTCGGGTTCCCTTTAGGGAAAAAGGCTCCCGCAATGATGGTGGCGAGGCTGCCGAAGATGTAGAAGTCGTACCACTCGATGAGGGTGCCTGCCGAGGACGCGGCAATCACCCCCCAGAGCTTGCGAGATTCAATCTTCGTTAACGCGACGGGAGCAGCCATCCGCAGTCTAAGACGAAGAAGGCTCGCCTAAGTTTGCGGAATTCCGTCCGCTTGAACTTGCCCTGGCTCGCCGCTTGGCGCTCCCTACGCCAAAACGCCGAGATGCTCGAAGGAGCTGCCGAGAACCTTGCCCGAATCGCCTCCCATCCAGTTATCGAGCGTCGTTGCATAAACCTGCCGGAAGTCGATGGCAAACTTGAGATCGCCGTCAGCCAAGTCGTTTAAGTTTGGAATCGGTCCGTGGAAGCCGCCCTTGACGGACTTACCGACCACGAGCATGGGCGCCGCCGCACCATGGTCCGTGCCGGCGCTCGCATTTTCATACGACCTTCGGCCGAATTCGCTGAAGACCAGGGTAACTACCTTATTTCCTTTGCCGATCGCCTCCATTTCGCGCTGGAATGCGAGCATCGCATCGCCGAAGCCCTTGAGCAGCTTGGCATGGGTATCGGCTTGCCGGGCGTGGGTATCGAACCCTCCCGCGCTGAAGTAGATCACTCTCGTCTGCGGCGAAGTGGCGATTAGTTGGGCGATTTGCTTGAAGCCTTGGCCGAATGGGTCGGCTTGATAGGTCTGAGTAGGAGCGAACTTTTGGAGCCGGTCGCGCAATGTCGACATCGCGTCGAGAGCCGTTTTGTTCGCTTGCTGAATGACCCGAGTATCGCTTCCCGTTTGCGCATCCATGCCCTGGATCTGTCGAAGCATCCGCTCAGCGTCGGGATCGCCGACCATCGACTGGATATCGGCAAGACTGGCAAAGCAGGGAATGCTCGCCTCGTGGGCACTTAAGGCACGGGGTTTCTCGGTGGAAAGCCCGATTGCGACGACAGGATTCAAGGGTCCGGTAGAAATTTGCTGATCGAAGTGGCGGCCGATCCATCCGTAGTGGAGGCTGGTGTCGGGGCTCGCCGATTGCCAGATTTCCATGCTCTTGAAGTGAGAGCGGTTAGCATTTGGATAGCCTACGTTTTGAACAACGGCGACTTTGCCCTCTTTATAAAGTTCGGAAATGCCCAGCAAGGACGGATGGAAGCCCATATGGTCGTCCGCCTTCAAGACCTGAGCCGTAGGGATGGCAAGGTTCGGGCGCAGTTCGTAATAACGTTTGTCGGCCCAGGGGATGATGGTGTTGAGGCCATCGTTGCCGCCGGTAAATTGGCAGACCACGAGCACGTTGTTGGGATCGAGCTTGCCTCCCTTGCTCTGCTTGAAAATATCGGCTCGGGCGATGGCTGACAGCCAAGGCGGGGCGACCAGCCCTACCGCTATCATCCCACCCTGCCGAAAAAGTTCGCGTCTGCTGATGTCGTTCATGATCGAACCCCTACACTATCTTATGGCAATTAAGACGTAAAATCCCTCGTTAAGTTTACTAAAGGTACAATCGGCCCACCATGAATGGCCAAAGAAGCGGAACATCTTCTGTTCTGGCGGCGGTCATTCTATCGGCTTTAACCCTGTCGGTTTTTGCATCGGCTCGCAATTCCGGGCCGGAAAGCGCGGTGAGACGCTTTGGCAGCGCAGTCCTCACGGGAGACGTGGAAGAAGCGGCATTTCTTCTGATGCAGCCCATTAACGACCCTTATTCTCAAGAACTGTCTCGAAGAGCAATGGTCTTTGGAAGGGAAGCGAATGATATACAAGTATTCCGCAGTCAAGCTTCGGATCATCGCATCTTGGTTACCGTACTGTTCCAATATCCACGGCATTTACCCGTCGGCTTGGGCTATGTTCTCATGCGAACCCCCAACGGCTGGAAAATCGACGCTCGAGAAAGCCTCGCGATCGCCCCAAGAATGATCGGCGGATAACCTCGCGCGGTTGTCGTTGAGGTTTAATGAGCGGGATGAGGCAAGCAGGCCGTGCTAACTGGCTGATGATCGCGGGAGGACTCGGCGTGATTGCCGTCATTATCTTGCTATTTCTAAGCTCGGAGTCCCCCAGCAATGTAGCCGAGAAATTCATGGAAGCCTTGGCCAAAGGCGATGTGTCCAAGTTGACCGAGCTATCCTTAGTTGAACCAGGGCAAAAGGAACTGCTAAAGAGACAATGGGAGTACTGCGTCAATGTCGCCGGTCCTTACTACCGATTTCAATGGAAGGTCCTAAGCGAAAAGGAATCCGATCCAAAAAATGCGGCAGTTTCGCTTTTCGTGTGGCGAGATGCCCTAAGCCCATCTACCTTCGAGGAGCGATTCGCGCTTCCCATGGTCAAGACTAATTCCGGATGGAAAGTCGATTATCATGGGATCAATCGAGAGATGTATCCGGGCCTGCCCCGATAGCAGACGCTCGCCTGCAAATCGCGCCTGGAGATACCGATAACATTGCTGGGTATCCGCGGTCTGCGGAGTCAGGAGAAGGTTGCGGCGATGATCAAGGCGAGGCGTCAATCCAAAGCGGAAGGTTCGGTTAGCATCAGCATTGCCGGCAAAATTACCGGCATCGAAGTCCACACGCTTCGGTATTGGGAGCGTGAGTTCGCAGAATTTCTTAGCCCCATACGCACCACAGGTGGCCAGCGTCGCTATCGCCCTCACGATATCCAGATCGTCTTCTTGCTGAAACGCCTTCTTCGCGACGAGATGTTCAGCATAGCGGGAGCCCGCAAGCATTTGCTCAAGCTCTCCGAACAAGTCGCAGCCTGACCACATCGGCGTCCGAGGAGGCTAGATTGAGTTTATCCATAACCGAAATCCGACAACGTGCGGAGCAAGAGTTCACAGCGAATCGCTTTGGCGAAGCCGAAGAAATTCTTAGAAGTGGCGGCCAGTCGTTTCCCAACTCGGCCGATCTAGCCTGCGATCTGGCCTGGCTACTCACCTTCACCCAGCGCGAGCCAGAATCGGTCGATTTGGTGCCCACCGCCAAGACGTCGAGCCGTTTTCAAGAGCTTGGAACTTTGCTCGTCGAGCACTTCTCTTGCCGACGCTCGCTGGCTCGGAAGCTGGGAATTGAAGATGCTCAAGGCGAGCAACTGCTCGCTCGTTGCCTCGAACACACGGGCCTTACCGCGACTACGGGGGACATCAGCCTTTCAGCATGCCTCATCGTGCGCGATGAAGCGGCCAACCTCGAGCGATGCCTGACAAGCCTCAAGGGCTTGGTGACGGAAATCGTGGTCGTCGATACCGGCTCAATCGACGGAACCCTCGAGATCGCTCGAGCATTCGGCGCAAAAACCGATCAAATCCAATGGACGGGGGATTTCTCGGCCGCTCGCAACGTGTCGTTGCACCTGGCAAGCAGTCGCTGGGCACTGTGGATCGATGCCGACGAAGCGATCGAGCCATCCGCCATCAGCCTGATCAACGAAGGATTGATGCGGCCGCAATTTGGCGGCTACTTCATGAAGATCGTCAACTTCATGAGCGAGCAGGAACTTGCGGATCAATATGTTCATTCGGCGATTCGGCTCTTTCAACGGCTGCCCGGAGTCAGCTTTCAAAGCCGCATTCACGAACAGGTTTTGCCATCGATCACCGAACTTGGCTTGAAGACGGCGTCCATTTCAGCTCCTGCGATTTTGCATTACGGCTATACGCCCGAGCAGATGCAAAGCAAGAATAAACTCGACCGCACGATCAAGATGTTGAAGCGGGAGGTCGAAGAATTCCCCGAAGACCCCTTCCACTGGTTCAACCTGGCAAACGCTTATATCGTGGCTCGAAAGCCGGAGGAAGCGGCCATTGCCGCTCGGAAGAGCGCCGACCGAACGGAAGGGGACACTGCTTTTGCTTCCCTGAACTACCATCTCCTCGCGAGTGCGCTCACCGACACGGGCCGAATGAAAGAAGCGCTCGAGGCCTGCGATGAAGCACAAGCCAAAGGGCATGGAGGGATCCTCACCGAATTCGAACGGGTTCGGGCTTTGCTGGAGCTCGGCAAGCTGGAAGATGCCCTGGGAGCCTGCCAGTCGTGCATGGAGCTTCCATGGACGGACGATTTGACCGGAGATTACGGTATCTTTACCCATAAGCGCGAAGTGCTCATGGGAAGGATTCTCGCCGCCATGGGGCGCCATGAGGAGGCCATCGACTGGCTTGATCGGTCCCTCGCAGTCTGCCCCACGTTTCGCCACGCCCTATATGCGAAGGGTCTGTCCCTGGTGCAGCTTGGCGATGATGACCGGGCGTTGCCGCTCCTCGAATCTTGCACGGAGTCCAGCCCCAGCGGATTGCAGGCGATGGCGATGGCCGCCGGCATTTATGCCAAAAGGGAGCAGTTCACGCGTGCCGCCGATCTGCTGGAGCTTCACTGGAAGTCGGGAGGACGCAGCCCCGATACGTTTACGCTGTGGGCGATGGTCAGTGAACGGCTAGGCGAGCCGCAAAGGCTGCTGGCGGCGTACGAGGCCTTCAACCGGGAAGGGGCGATGAACGCCGAAGTCTTGATCAATTGGGGACGCGCCCTTCGAGCGGCGGGGGAGAAGGAGCGAGCCCTCAGTTGTTTCTCGGAAGCGGTGAAGCGCGCGCCAGAAGACGCCAACGCCCACTTCAACTGCGGCGACTTGCTGTATGAATTGGAACAGTTTTCCGATGCCGCCCACCTCTATCAAGCGGGCTTACGCCTGCAGCCGGAGAATGCGTCCGGCTGGTTCGTGATGGGCAATTGCCTCTATCGCATGGGCTTGGGGGAAGGCGCAGTGGCCAGTTTTAAGCAAGCCCTGCAGATCAATCCTGGATACCGCGAGGCGCGCAGCAATTTAGCTCTCGTGGAGGCGGAGCTGGAGGAAGCTCAGGCGGCCTAAAACGGTTTCT
>JBBREX010000071.1:0-13184 GCA_038225245.1 Fimbriimonadales bacterium
ATCGCCCATGGCATTGATGGCAAAGCGATAAACCTCGGCCCCCGCCATAAAGATCGTAGTTCGTTCGACGACCGACTTAGGGTTGCTCATCGGATAACGCGAGCCACCGGCTTGTATATCGATGTGTTTCGCCCCTGAACCATCGGAAAAGAGGACCGTTTTAATCACCCCTCGATCGGTATTCTCCTCCCCCCGCAGAACGACGGCCCCTGCGCCGTCGCCAAATAGCACGCAGGTGGACCGGTCCGTCCAGTCGACAAACTTGGTAAGTGTATCGACTCCGATGACCAAAGCATTTCGCATCTGGCCATTCTCGATCATTGCGCTCGCCACGCTCAGCGAATAGATAAAGCCGGCGCACGCTGCCCCCAAGTCGAAAGCGGCCGCATTTTTCGCCCCTACCGCGGCCTGCACCAAGCATGCCGTGCTGGGGAATAACATGTCCCCGGTTACCGTGCCACAAAGAACTAAATCGAGGTCTTCAACCAAGATTCCGCTGTCGGCTAGAGCCTCTTTTCCTGCTTCGATCGCGAGACTGCTTGCCGTTTCCTCATCGGTGCTTATGCGGCGCTCGACAATGCCGGTGCGTTGGCGAATCCACTCGTCGGCGGTATCCACCATCCGTTCAAGATCGGCATTTGAGAGGACCTTGGGGGGCACGCTATGCCCAATGCCTTTGATGACTGCACGCACGATATTAGACCTTACCCCTCTATGCTCGCTCGAATGGCATCCACAAGCCCATTCTCGATCGCCTTTTGGGCGAGCAGAATGGCATTTTTGATCGCTTTGGCATTGCTTCGGCCATGACAAATGATGCAGATGCCGTTCAGGCCGAGAAGAGGAGAACCTCCGTATTCCGCATAATCCATCTTGCGTTTCAGGGGAGCGAGCAGCTTCCTCATGGGAAGAAATGGGAGTTGGGCCAGCTTTCCTTTCGGCAACTGCTTTCTGATACTCGCCAGGATAAATTCGGCCACTCCCTCGCTCGTCTTGAGAACGATATTGCCGACGAATGCATCGCAAACGACCACATCGCAATCCGCCTGGAACAAATCTTTTCCTTCGATATTGCCAGCAAACCATTCATGCTGGGCGAGAAGCTCATGGCAGCGCTTCGCGAAGTTGTTCCCCTTTCCTGGCTCCTCACCAATATTGAGGAGATGGACGCGTGGATCGGGACGACCCATTACCTTCTGAGCGTAGGCTCGGCCCATGAGGGCGAACTCAACGATATGCTCCGGGTCCACATCGGGGCTCGCTCCCGCATCGAGCAAAAGAAAACCGTCACGATGATTTGGGAAATTGCTAGCTATCGCAGGCCGGTGCAAGCCCGGAATTTGACGCCAAGACAGCAAGGCGGAGGCAGTGGCGGCGCCTGTGTTTCCGGCCGACACCACAGCCCCGGCTTGGCCTGACTTAACTAGTGAGATAGCTACCGCCAGTGAGGAATCCTTCTTTTTTCGAAGAGCTTCCATCGGCTTTTCATGCATTCCCACCACTTCAGAAGCAGTGTGAAGCAGAATGTTGCGGGGAGTCGGGCTTGGCAATAAAGCGGCGATTTGATCGGTGTTGCCCACGAGAATGATTTTGGAGTCGCATTGCTCGATCACCTGCAAAGCTCCCGACACTATTTCGTGAGGCGCATGATCGCCGCCCATGGCGTCTACCGCTACATCCAAACCTAGCCCTCGTTTCCTGCTTCGTCCATAAGCCTTTCCAGGCCGTGAAATTCCAAACGACCCTGATCCCGGAAACGTGCAACATCCCGCTTTTGTGCTTCGGGGCAAGCGCCTTCCCATCCAAATTGACATAACGCCTGCATGGGCATATTCACAATAAATCCTTGCCGAATCAGATTCTCCACAAGCAGGGAGTTTCCTTCAAAAAGGTCGAAAGGCTCGTCGGCCACGACTCGAGCAAAGTCGTCCGAAGCATATGTGCTCGGCGTACCCTCTACCGCAAACTGCTCGTCCATTTCGTACTCCATTTCCGACTCGATGGGCGAACCGCAACGGGCGCATTCGACAACGCACTTGGTCTTAAATTCCCCTTTTACGAGAAGCATGTTGCCCGTGCTTACCGCTTCAACATACCCCTCGATCGGTCGTACAAGATCGATGTCTGCTTCGTCGGGGAGTTCGGTTGAGACATCGACCGCAATCTTGCGTCCGGGATGTTGGAGGGCGTCGTTGAGATCAAGCAAATCATCGCGTTTCATGGTTCTGGAAAGCATTTGGAGATGGCAGGAGGCGCTCTAATTCGAGGCAACCTGGTTAGGTTTTGACTTGGAGAGTGTACCTTTGGATGTGGGGGACCGAACGCAGAGAGATTTGGAACCGAATCGTTGATGAAGCAGATTCGTCCATAGTAAGGACGAATTGAGTTGAATCGCCTTCGCGTGTCTTCGCCTAGCCAAGTCTTTTAGGAATTGTCGGGAGGGGAGCGGGCTATTCGAGCACAGTTCGGTAAGGCTATACTAGGCAAAAGAACGAGGATATTCGAGGTACAGATGAAGGATTTGAGGAATTGGGCGGTCGTTGCCGCAGCGGCGATCGCGATCATAGGATGTGGAGGAAGCGGGGGAAGCAACTCCTCGGGCGGCTCTACGAGCGGCACTGGAGGTAGTCAGGGTCGCGGATTGCCCACGATCAATCTCAGCAGCTTTGGAAGCGTTCAAGCCGTGTTTCTTTCCGGCCAAGGGCGACGAGCTCCGGGGTCTTTGGTCGCGGTCATCAATCAATTTCAAATACAAAGGGTCAATGCTCAAGATCAATTGGAAAGGGTTCCCGCCCTAGATCAGCAAAATCTTCCCGATCTTCATATTCAGCTCGACGGCTATACATTGAACGCTTTCGAGTTCGACGTAAGCATGAATGCGAACGAGCCCGCTCGGCTTTATACGGAATTGCCGTTGCAAATTTTTGAGCTAGATCAGCTAGATCAAAATAATCAAGTCACGCGGCTTACCACCACCACGCCAGCTTTCATTGCCGACCCACCTTTCGATCTCGATTTGGTCGTCTTCCCGGGCCGACAGACTACGGTTCAAATCGCCCTCGACGACTCCATCGTCGGTTTCGATGAATCCACAGGAAGCCTAACATTCGATCGAGACCTGTTCATAAGCAAGAATTACGATGTTCGCTCGAACACCATCAAGTCCTTTATCAGCGACTTCATCGCATTCGATTTGACCGGGATGGCAACGGCGGATAGGCCAAAAATGCCCAACAACGTGCCAGTCGAAATGGCCTTGTTCAGCGGGGATGGCATCGCGGTTAGCGCTGGTTTTGGCCACGATAATACATTTGCTCTTCTCGACCCGATTGCGATCCAGAATGGAATCATAACGAAAGGTCCAATTCTGGGAGGCATTCGAGCGAGCGGAAGCTACATTCTTCAGGAGCCTGATCCGCGAGATCTGACCCAGGTGGCGAAGATCACTGCCTTGCAAGGAGTTTGGAGGCCTTTTACGGATGTGATTAGCGGCGTTGGAACTTCAGCTATGATCGCCTTTCCCAACAGTGATGTCGATATCGACCAGAATTTGGCAACCGAGAATCAGCAGCAAGTGGTCTTATTCAAATTGGACGCAGCTGGAAAAGTAACGTCGATGTATCAGGGTGTGATTCGATATGACGCGGGAGGGACGACGAAACCCACAACCGGCCAGCTAAGCATATGGCCCATCAGCCAGGTAGTAACAGCCGATCCCGCGAACCAAGTAACCGGCACAGTATCGAACCTTGTTACCGTTCCCTTTTATGCATTCGACTCCGGCGGTAATCCCAAGCTGATCCAATATGCGGTGAAGAGTGGCGACTACGCGATCACAAGCGCAGTCCCTGGAAACTTCCAATTTGCTAATAAGGGCAGCTTCGTAGTTTTCCGAAAATAATGCGGATAATCCTCGCTGGCATTGAGACCGAGTACGGTCTCGCCATCGAGGGGCGAGGAGCGAGCGACCAACTCGACGACGCGGCGACGCTCGTCCGGGGTTATCCGGGCGAGTGCCTTCCCATTTGGGACTACCGAAACGAATCTCCACGCGCAGATTTGCGCGGATTCAAGCTCGAAAAGCTGCTCACCGATCCGGAAGACGAAAAGTTCGATATCGGACGGTTGCGACGTCGGGAAAGCGACATTCGCTCAGATCGTATTCTTCCCAACGGTGCCCGATTTTACAACGATCACGGGCATCCGGAATATTCGACTCCCGAGTGCCTAGGACTGCGGGATCTCGCTTCTCATGATTTGGCGGGGGAACTTGTTGTCCTGAGTGCTGCAAAGGCCTACAGCTTGAAATCAGGCCTTAAAGTACGGATCTTTAAGAACAATACAGATTTCCATGGGGCGTCATATGGGACACACGAAAATTATCTAGTTCCTCGCGCTCTCGCCTTCGATAATCTGTTCGCAGCTGTCATGCCCATGCTCGTGGCACGGCAAGTCTTATGCGGTGCAGGAAAGGTAGGAAGCGAATCCGGACCCTGGTGCGATTTCCAGATAAGCCAAAGAGCGGACTTTTTCGCCGAGGTGGTCAATGCGGAAACTCTTTATCGCCGCCCGATCTTCAACACGAGGGATGAACCACACGCCGATCCAAGCCGCTTCATACGATTGCACGTGATCAGTGGCGACGCGAACCGGATACCCGCCTGCATTATGCGTAAGGTAGGTCTGGTGAAATTGGCGATCGCCCTTGCCGAGATTGGGGAAGCTCCTCGCTGGCGTATTCAGGACCCGGTACGAGCTTTTCAAACACTGAGCCGAGATGCGTCTCTAGACTTTTGCATCGAACTCGAAGGACGTAGTTGGACGACCGCCTTCGAAGTGCTCGAATCGTATTTCGCGGCCAGTGAAACTCGCTTGAGGCTCGATGATGAACTGGCTGCGATGATTGGCGAATGTCGAGTTCTGATGGAGGCGATCCATACCGATCCGACGACTTTTCGCCGGTCGGTAGACTGGGCAGTCAAGAGGAGCATGCTTCAGCAATTTATCGACTCGGAGGGATGTTCTTGGAAAGATCCCACACTGCAGGCTCTCGATCTCGAATATCATCACGTTGATCCCGAGACGAGCCTCTATAACGCGCTGCTCGATATGGGCGAAGTCGCCGACCATATTCAACGAGAGGACATTGTCCGAAGGATCGACTGCGCGGGTAATGGAACTCGGGCCGACGCTCGGGGATTTGCCGTTCGACGCTTCCCGAATGCAGTGGTAGGAGCAAGTTGGGCAAGCTTGACGTTGATCGATGGAACCGAGACGAGAGAAATTTATCTGGACCCTGAAAGAATCTATGGCCCGGAACTTGAAGAAGTTGCTAGCGTAGGACAATTTATCGAATGTATAGGAGCGAAGCAATGATCTGGAAAGCTGATCGACTGACGAGGCCAGGCACTCCGGAGCCGGAGCGAAAGCTTGGAGATGATGAAGGGCCATCCAAACCCGATGTGAATCGACCTAGCGGGCCGAACGAGTTGATGAAGCGGATGAAGAAGGTCGATCCTGAACAGGCAAAACGCTATAGGCAGCGCTCCGGCGAATGATCACCAATCCACCGACAGACTTCTCGAGCCTAGTTAACTTCCGCCTGCCCTCAGGCCCAACTACAGAAGGTGAAACGCACGGCACCACCGTGTTAGCCCTTCGGTGCAAGGAAGGTGTCTTAACGCTCGCCGATCGGCGGGCCACTATGGGCAATTTGATCATGTTCGACCACGCGGATAAAATCGTGCCCTTGGACGACTTTACAGTCGTTGCCATTAGTGGTTCTTTTGCGAGATCGATCGAAGTTTGCCGGTATCTCCGCCATTCTTTCAAGTATTACAGCCGCATGCATTTGAATGAGATGTCGCTCGAAGGCAAGCTTCAAGAGATTTCGCGGGTTTTGGCAAGCAACATGCCTATGGCGATGCAAGGTATCGGGCTGTTTATCCCAATCCTAAGCGCCTACGACAAATCGAACGGCAATTTCAATATCTATTTCTTTGATAGCGCAGGGGCCCGCTTTCAAAGCGCCGATTACGCTTGCGCCGGTTCTGGCTCCGAGCGGATTCGAGGAGTTTTCGAATTCCTAAGTCGAACGGAAAAGCCTTGGCATGAGCGAAGTACGGAACAAGTTCTCTTAGATGGAATGCGCATGCTGGATATCGCATCGGACCTCGATTCCGCGACCGGTGGGTTTTCAAAAATCCTGCCCGCGGCTCACCTTTTGGATGAATCGGGCAACGCTCCCTTGCCAACAAAGCAAGTTGAAAAGGCTGCTCGCCAGGTGCTCTCGAAGGAGCATGTTCGTTGACGGTATTATTGCCGGATTTAGGCGAAAACTCTTAGTGTAGGGCAGCTAGTATGTTTGCCAGGATACGACAATACGATTCCGCGCCGCTTGTTTGACATTCGACCTCGGTTCGTATTCGAAATATTGGGGAATTGAAAGTATCCCTCTTTCATCGAACCGATATATTGCTGCATAAAGAGCACAAACCTTAACTTTGAGGGGGTTGCTTCCGAGCACATCTACTTGTATCATCTTAGTGTAGCGACAGCCGATGGATTTCGGTCCCCGGGGAGGGGCGGTCCAAAATACTTTACGGCTGATCGAGTGGGAAGGATATGATTGGGTCACTAAAGATTTTGGCCCGGCGATCAGCTATCGCCGGCCTTTGTACCGTAGGTTTGTGTTCCATTTCGTCGGCACAGGTCATTTTCGAAGGAATCGGAGACTTGGACGGTGGAACGTTCAATAGTATCGCTTATGGCGTTTCCGCGGACGGTTCGGTTATCGTCGGAGTAAGCAACTCATCCAATGGGAACGAAGCTTTTCGTTGGCAAAATGGATCGATGGTCGGCTTAGGCGATCTTCCATTTGGATCATTCAACAGCGTAGCATTCGGGGTTTCTGCGGACGGCACGACCGTTGTGGGCCGAGGCGCTTCGCTTTTTGGCAGTGAAGGCTTCCGTTGGACGAGCGGCTCGGGCATATTTGGAATGGGCGACTTGGGAGGAGGGGTATTTCGAAGCGTAGCAACCGGGATCTCCGCCGATAGCGGCGTAATCACCGGCGATGGCAGCCCTATCCTTGCTAGTCTTCAGGCGTTCCAGTGGACAAGCTCTCAAGGAATGGTTGCCCTTGGAGGTTTAGCAGGGGCTTTGGTTCCCTACAGCGAGGGCCTCGCCGTTTCGCCGGATGGCCGTACGATTGTGGGAACCGCCCAAGGATCGGACAAGCAGCAAGCGTTTCGCTGGACCGCGCAAAGTGGGATGGAGAGTCTCGGCAATCTACCCGGCGGAAATTATGGCTATGACTACGCGAATGCGGTCAGCGCCGATGGCAACGTGATCGTGGGTAACGCGGCGTCAGCCAACGGCACCGGCGAAGCTTTTCGCTGGACGCCCCAGACAGGCATGGTCCCGTTGGGCGACTTGCAGCGTGGTCCCTTCAAAAGCTCTGGTTTAGGGGTAAGCGCGGACGGGAACACGATCGTGGGCTACGGCACCACTCTCGCCGGCGAAGAAGCCATGATGTGGGACCTGGACAACGGCATGCAAAGTTTGAGGTTGATCCTCATTCGATACGGAGTAGATATGCTCAAGTGGACTCCTCGTCGAGCCACTGCGATTTCGGGCGACGGAAGCACGATTGTCGGTTTTACCGATGATCCAAACGGCAAAACCCAGGCCTTTCGGGTCGTCCTTCCGGCCGCGGTTGTCGCTGCTCCTTCTTCATTTAGTATTACTCGGGGCACCTTGGCCGGAGGAGGCTTATCTGATCTCGCTGCGAGCGATGATCGTCGGATGAACATTCTGAGCGACATCGCAGCCGATGCTCATATCGCGTCCGCGCAGCTCGTAATCCAAGGTACTTCGCCGGTAAGCGCGCCGAGATGGCTTCACTTTCAGCTCGAAGCGGCGGCCAATATAGCCGGATTAACTCAAACCATCGAGCTATACAATTATGCCTCGGGCTCTTGGGTTGCCATGGACTCCCGTGCCACTACTCAATCCGACTCGACGACCCTGGTCCGCGTAACGCAGGGCAGGCCGGAATTTATCGAGAGCGGCACCCGACACATGCAGGCTCGAATAAGCTTCAAAGGAAATGGCATCGTCCAATCTTCCTATTGGAATGCTCTTATCGATCAAGCGGTCTGGATGGTCCAGTCTTAAAGACAAACGACCAATGGAAAGCGGCCTTTTCTGCAAATGAGAGAAGGCCGCTTTTTCGTGTTCCTCGCCGTCCGTACTGAGGATCTGTCCGGCCGAGCAGAGATTCTTTGCAAGCTCAGAATGACCGCAGGCTTAGCGTGAACCTAAACCCAGTATGTCGGCAGGCTAAAATCGATAGCCGATGTAAAGCCCAACGGTATTTGCCTTAGCTCCTCCCGCATTGTCGCTTATGACTAACGTGGCTTCGCTAAAGATGTTCGGCCCAAACTCGACTCCGAACCCGCCTCGAGCGCCGATTGCCGTGCTCGTGCTTTTCACGTCGATAATGGCGACACCCACTCCTACGAAGCCATAGGTCCGTGGAAAGATGTCCGCCGCCATCGAGCTGTTGAACTTCTGGTTGATCATGATCGGAAATATGTTTCCCTTCGCTCCGTTGCCGCTCTTCCCCAACCAATCGGCCGAAATGAAGGTCTCCGAACCCTTAATCAGAGCCGTATTCAATCGAAAGTCGACGCCCACTCCGATGAGCGTTTTTGTCAAATCTCTAACCGCATCGTCAAGCGGATATCCGAATCCAAGTCGCACCGAGAGATTCGTCGGTGTGTAGTCTGCGGTGGCCTGAGCGTGAGCTGCCGAAACAACTCCTACTGCGGCCGCAAGCAATGCAATTCGCTTCATGCTGATTGTTCCTCCTAATGCCTGTTCCAATGCTCAATCCTACTGAGCGTGCCCTATTGTACTGGTTAGCGCGGTTGGCGTCAAATGAGGGGACGGTTGGGAACGGTAAAATCGCTCATTCATGCCCGATTTGTTATTTGAGCTTGGGTGCGAAGAGTTGCCCGCTTCCTTCGTCCGAAAAGCATATATCGACTTGCAACAGGAAGTGCTAAGGCGTCTTGATCAGGCAGGCATCGCTCACTACGGCTCGCACGCAATGGGCACACCTCGTCGCTTGATCGTATTTGTAGAAGGCCTAGCGGATACCCAGCCTGATTCTCAAAGGGAGCAGCGAGGCCCATCGATCAAGGCAGCTTATGACGAGCAGGGCGCGCCAACGCCCGCGCTCCAGGGCTTCTGTCGGGGCCAGAAATGCGAACCCCGCGATTTACGGCGAACAGGAGATTATGTTTGGCTCGATCAGCACGTGGCGGGAAAGTCGACTGCCATCATCCTGTCCGATCTCCTACCCGTTGCCGTGCGGAGTCTTAACTTCGAGAAATCGATGCGTTGGGGCCGCGCGCGGATGCGCTTTGCGAGGCCGATACGCTGGATCCTCGCTCTTTTTGGCACCGACGTGATTCCTTTTGAAATCGAGGGAGTTTCGAGTGGCGCTCAAAGCAAAGGACACCGGTTCTATCGTCCTGAAAGCTTCGAGGTGCATTCCTTCACGCATCTTCTCGAGGAGCTTGAGCGGCGTAAAGTGCAGCCGCGCCCGGAGGCGCGCGAGGAAACCATTCGGAGCGAAGCAAAGCGAATGACTACCGGCGTACCTGACCTTTCCGATGCCCTCGTCGAGGAAAATACCTTCCTCACGGAATGGCCGGCGGCAATCGAAGGAGAGTTTCGGGCAGAGTTTCTGGATCTTCCTGATTCCGTCCTGATCACTGCCATGGCCAAGCATGAGCGATTCTTTCCCGTTCGAGGTGAAAATGGGGAGCTGATCAACCGGTTCATTTCGATCCAGAATTCCGGAGAAGCGGACACGGTGCGAGAAGGCAACTCCTGGGTTCTAAATGCGCGATTCAATGACGCAAAGTTCTTTTTCGACGAGGATCTCAAATACTCGATAGATGAATTTTTGCAGCGAACCGAGCGAATGAGCTTCCAGGAAAAGCTTGGCACGGTCCGCCAGCGAGCCGATCGCCTGAGCGAGCTTGCATTCTTGGTGGCCCGAGCAACCCAAGCCGACGAGCAAGAAGCCGCCGATGCTCGCCAGGCCGGCCTTTACGCGAAAGCGGACTTAAGCACGGGCCTCGTTTCCGAAATGCCCGCACTTCAGGGAATTATCGGGGGCGAATATGCACGGCGAGAGCAATTTCCCGATTCGGTGTGCTGGGCCATCGCCTCTCACTACGATTTATCGAAAATCCCTCTACCAAGCTCCCATAGAGAACGTACTGCGGTTCGGTTATTGATTGCCGACCAACTCGACAAGCTCGCCGGATATTTGGGTTTAGGGTTGCTTCCCAGTGGGAGCAGCGATCCATTTGGCCTCCGGAGGGCAGTCACCTATCTCGTGGAGGCTGGGTGGTCTTGGCCAGGTCGGCCCATTGCATACGGTGCTCTGTTCGAGCAGGCGGCGCACCTCTATGGCCACCTGCTTCCACATGGTGACGGGGATTCTTTGGACGAACTCGTCAAGCTCTTTGCCTCGCGCTATGAAGCTCTCATGCCCGAAATTCGCCCAGATGTGCTTCAAGCCGCATTGCGAGGCAATGCTCCGCTTAACGAGTTGAATCCGGCCGGCGTTCGGCTAAAGATTGAGGTCTTGCTTCGGCTCAGCGAGGATGTTGATTTCATTCAAACTGCGACCAGACCCCTTAATATCGTGGCCGCTGCCCGCCGCAAGGGGGTTCAGTTCGCCCACGCTGCACCCCTGGAGACGCTCGAGACACTACGCCTCGAATCAAACGAGGGCGACGCCTTACGAGAAGCCGTCAAGGACATTTCCCAACCGTTGTGGGAGGCTGAACAGGGCCAATCGGCGGACGCAATAGTGGGATGTCTCAAATTGCTGGAAGCTCCGATCAACGTCTTCTTCGACTCCACTATGGTGATGGTCGAGGAAGCTGAAGTCCAACAGGCCAGGCTGACTCTACTGCAAGGGGTTTGTGAGGCCTTGCTCACCGCCGGTGATTTCGCTCAGCTCGTCATCGAGGGCGAGTCTTAGGGTTCAGGGGTTGTGCAGGAAAGACTCCAGAATCTTCTTACGCACACTCCTGGGAATGTCGCCGAGCACGACATAGCAAATCCCATCGCCGTCCTGGCCGTCTCCGGGAGGGCGAAAGGGGACTTCTCGATGGCCACGTTTTCCATCCCATTGATATACCGTGACGTGGGCAAGCCCGTCCGATAAGCGAAGCGCGATAAAGGCGCTTTCCGTGGAACCGAGAAGATCGGCGTCGCTCATGACAAAGCCGTAAGGAAGGTGATCCGGAGGCCGCGGCTCGAAGCCGATCAATTCACGAGCTTTGCTGAGATCGGTTATCCGGCGGGGGCCCCAGCAGCGCTCGACCCGGACTCCCTCGACCTGAGGCATTTCAAATAAATCCTCGGGCGGCTTGCCGTAAGTTATCGCTTGGGTGTCGAGCTCGATTCGGGTTTTGCCCTCACTATCAATCCTTTCTAGCCGTAGCAAGACGAATTTCTCACCGTCGATCGCGTATCGACGCAGGGGAAGCTCTTTCGCTTTCGGCGCCGCGGTGACCACAAACGCCTTACGCCCCGCAATGTTAGTTCCCCTTTCGAACGAGAGTCGATAGTTCTGTTCGATAAGCAGGATTCGGGTTCGGGGATTCTGCCGATGTTCGGAGGGCGATGGCTGGATCACAAGTTTTTTCTCGTCGGGAAACAAGGTAAACCAGCTATGGCCGTCGTCGATCGAAACGGTGCCCTGCATGCTTAAAGGCTGCAAGACGGTTCTTCTCGAGCGCCCTTCGGAATCCATCTGGACTTTGACTTGCACGGCGAAGCGTTTCGAATCCATGCGCTGGCTTTGTACCAACGTACAGGCGACCTTGCGCTCCAGCGAACGCAACAAGACTTCTTTAGGGGTGTCATTGTTAGGCTCAGCCGCTACGGCTGCGCATAAGGTCGCGGACAGAAAGGCGCAAAGCACACTCCCTTTCTTGGCAAAAGCGATCCTAGCGTCGTTTCGCATCATGGCTGACATTGACGATGCCTGCCTGGCCGCTCAAGGGGTCGGTACCGGCGATGAAAGCCTGGTCACGTTCGACATCGTAAGCGATCGGTTGGTTAATGACAGGGGATCGGGACTTGATGGGCACAGATAGAAAATGAAATACAAGAAAAGCCGCCGCTGCCGCGGCGAGAGTCGAGGCTAACCAAAAACCGGTGGCCGAACGAATTGCGCCGCGAATACTGGGTGCAAAAACTCGCTTGGAAAGCTTCGCTTCGAAATCAATGGCTGGAATACGCGTTGGCAACGAAGCCATCAGATTCTTAACCGAGCGCAATTGATCAAGCTCTTCAGAGCATTGGGGGCATCGGCTGACGTGCTCCCGTACTCGGAGCATTTCTTGACCCCCCATCTCGCCGTCTAAATACGCCGATAGATAGGCTTGGACGCGTCCGCAAGTCAAACCGCCACCTCCGCAAAGCGACCAGGATATGACGTCTGAAGATATTCTCTTAGCTGCTTGCGCCCGCGATGAATCCTTGAGCGGACCGTACCGATCGATGTTTGCATTACCTCGGCGATCTCTTCGTAGGCCATTCCTTCGACGTCGGCCAACAGCACGGCGATACGGAATTCCGGGGTCATTGCGGTAAGTCCAAGCTGAATCGGCCCATCGACGGCGCCTTGCAGTAATTCGCGATCAGGCGACGAAGCTTCATCCGGAAGCTCCCAGGTGGTGTTTCCTTCTGCCCCGAATTGGTCCAGGCTGGTCAAACGAAGCCGGCCTTTTCGCCGCACGGAATCGATATGAACGTTGGTCATGATACGATATAGCCAGCTTGTGAAGGGCAGGCCATCATCGTAGCGGTGAAAAAATCGAAATGCCCGCACGTAAGACTCCTGCACTAAATCTTCGGCTTCGGAAGCATGGCCCGTCAGCCTGAGGGCAAGGCTAAAAGCCTGGCGATAGGAATCGCGCATCAGCCCCTCGAATAAGGGCCTGCGTTCTACGAGGTTGGCGGTTGGCGGTTGGCGGGTGGCGATAGATGAGAGCAAGTGGAAACCTCTTCCCATTATCGCGTACGGAGTAAACGGGGGGTATAGTTCCGGGGGGTTGGCGGTAGGCGGTTCACGGCCACTACGC
>JBBREX010000072.1:0-12941 GCA_038225245.1 Fimbriimonadales bacterium
AGTTGCCCACCTTTTGCCTAAAAAGATGAGTCGCTAGGTCCAGGTTATTCAAGATCGTCTTATCATCGACCTTGATCACGATGTCGCCGACCCTCAAACCTGCTCGCTGAGCGGTGGAATTCGCTAGCACCTCTTCTATCAGTGCGCCTGGGCTAGCAGCATCTCCGAATATCGCTCCGATCGCCGGATGCATCACTTGCCGATCGGGCCGCCTAAAACCGTCTACCACTCGCTGCAACACGTCGACTCCCAGCGCGTAGCCGACGGTCAGCCCGCGCGTTGCGTACTGACTCTTTTGAACGAGAGCGCTCGAGCGAGAATCCCCCTTGAAGTCGCGTTTTACAGAATTCACTTCCCCCGATGAAGCAGATGGAACAGGCTCCAGAGCAGCGTTCAGGATACCGACCAGCCTGCCGTCGAGATCGAAAACGAGAGCCCCCCCAATTTTGCCTTGAGGCGTTTCAAATCGGATTTCCGACAAAGGTACGTACCTTTTATTCGGCCCCATCACACCGGAACGGTCGGCCGAGCTGAATTCGCCAAGAATTGGCCCCATGGGCAAGCTCACGATCATAGGACTTCCCTTGGCTTCCCCACTCGCCACTGATAGGGGGCGGCTGCCGATTTCATTCCAAGACTGTGCTTTCAGCAATACGAGCTGAGTCTGTTCATCGGTCGCTTGCAACGAGAGCGAATAAATCCGGCCAGAACGCAGGCGCCCGAGCATACGGTCACCGGTAATCGAGAGTTTGTGAGCCAAGAATAGCCCAGATGAATCAATCAGGGCGGCTGTCCCGATCGAAACCCCGTTGTCTTCCAAAATCGCAACCGAGGAGCTCGCACGCTCCCAAGCGAGGCGGTGGCTTTGAGGAAGCACCTGCTGCCCAGACGTCAAGGCAAAAAGAAAGCTAGCCGCCAAACACAACATGGGACGTTGTTTCTACCTCGTTGGCCTTTGCGGCTCCATTTTCTGAATTCTGATCGTCTGAGATGACCACCACGGGCCCCGATTTGGCAACCAGCGGTTCGAGATGCTCTTGCTCGTGCGGTTGAACATCTGGCTTTAATGCAACGATGTCGCGTTCGGAGTGAACTTGCTTCCCAGGAACGGCGAATCGTCGAGTCAGCAATACTCGCCTTTTGCGAGGCGTCGCCGCCTCGATTATTCGCTCCGAAGAATTCGCATGGTAGGGCTCTGAATAAGCCGGAAGCTCTCCCAGGAAATCGGGAGGCATCACCACTTCGTCGTTCTTGGCCACGATATTTTGCAATTCGGTCGGCTTTGCCACGGTTCCTTCATTGGAGCCTGTTTTTCCAATAACGAACCAAGCGAGAGCAGCAAAGGCTAGGGTGCCAAGAGGAGCCCACGTGATGGATGAGCCAAGCGACCCTCGCCGTGATTTCATCTCTGACTTGAAGATGGCGTCGCGCAGGCGATCGACCGACAATTGGCATTCCGGGATATCTCGCATCGACGCGAGGTCATGCTTGATTTTTCGATATCGTGAAGCCTCTTTGGCAAACTCGGGATCTGATTGGTAGCGAGCTTGCAGCGTCTGCATCTCATCATCAGATAGTTCATCGAAACCGTATTGTATAGCTTGATCTCGTTTTTTCATCGATTTTCTTCCCCGATCAAGGGAGCGATGCGATCGCGCAAAGCCCGCCGGGCTCTCAAAACCCGCAACTTTGCTCCACCAACCGTACACCCTAATATTTCGGCCATTTCCGGATATTCTCTTTCTTCCAGGTCTCGAAGCACGATCACCGTCCGATGGTGGACGGGAAGGGCATTCAAGGCCTTTCGCAGGGCTTCTTTACGCCTCTCTGCTTCCAAGTTCTGAACTGGATCGTCGACATCGCCGATGGTCATCCAGGCCAAGGCGCCGCCCGCCTCTTGCTGTTCGAGGTTTTGACGACGCTGGCTCATACGTGCCCGATCAGTGCCCAGATTGGTGGCAATTCTCAGCAGCCAGGTCGTGAACTTGGCTTCATCTCGGTAGCGATGCAAATTCTGATAAGCCCGCACAAATACTTCCTGGACGACATCTTCGGCGTCGTCTCGCCGAGGAGCCATTTGGTAGGCGTAACGGTAAACCAGGGTCCGGTAACGTTCGAATAACCGCTCGAACGCTAAAAAATCGCCGTTTCTGGCCCGTCGCACGAGGGCATCGTCGCTATCGCCCTCCAATAAGTGGTCTAAGGACGAAGCTCCCGCCGGCATATGTACATTCACCCTCACGGAGTTCCTCATCATGAGCTTACTTCTGAAAGACGCCTAATCTGGGTAAGCGTTACCGTTCAACGGGACCATAACCGGGAATGCTTGAAAACAGGCGCGTGCAAGGGACCTGAACGGACGATTGCCTCAGTACGAAGACCGTCAAATGGGGAACCGCCTACATTCCCACGCCGGTGTAGTGCTTGAGGCCTTTTCTCCACAGGACGACCCGGAGGCCGCAGGCTACAACGATCCAGACGCATTGAACCCCGATGAGAGGCAATGCCTGGCCGCTCGATATCCGGCCTACCAGGATCTCCGTGGGCAAGCCGGTGGTGTAGTAGAACGGAAACATCAGGGCGAGGCTTTTCGCCCACTGAGGGAGCAAAGCCACCGGAAAAAGCTGCCCGCTGAGGAACAGCATGGGAATGTAGTACAGCTCGAAAATCGCCGTCGCTTCTTGAGTGAACAAAGCCAGCATCGCCATCATCATCACGAAGGCGAAACTGAGCACGTGGCCGAGAACCAGCGAAATCCAAAAGACTCCGCTGGCGTGGAGATGAGCAGAGTGAAGGAAGCTGCCATAGGCGAGGATCAAGAGGCCAAAAACCGGCAGAAACAAAGCGGTTCGCACGCAACGCCAAGCCAGATTGCGCACGAACATGAACGAGAAAAACGGCTCGGGCCGAATGAGATATATGGAAAAGTTTCCTTCTTTGATCTCGAAGCTCACATCCCACATGAAGTGGCTCGTGATAAAGCAACCCAGCAATAACATGCACAGGTAGTACAAGACGAAATCCTGCTGGGAATAGCCGGCGATCATTCCATTGCGAGCCGCCGCCGCCCACACAAGGGGCATGGTCACGGCGGTAGCGACATCGGTGAGAATCCAGATGAAGCCGCTCGCGCGGTAGGCGAGCCCATCCTGAATATAGATGGAAAATAAGGCCTTCCAATGACGCAGGGGTCGAATCATTCGCCCTCCAGAATACCGGCCCTAATTACAAGCCGATATTAGAGTCGAATCAAAACTTTGTACGTATAGTTCAGCTCTTTCTTTTCTCCCGCTTTCAGCGCGATGATCCACTTCAGCCGATGGCGAGGATTCAGTGACCGGATGCCCTTTGCCATCGCCGTATGTTCGGGGTTACCGTCCATCGTCACGATCTGGCCCGTCAGTTCTTTCGTGATGTCGATCTTGATCGGCTCCACCTTTAGGTTTCGTACGCGAAGCGTCCCCTTTAGAATGACCTCGTCGAACGAGTAAGAACTCGATCCCCACTCTTGCGTCTTGCGGGACCGCGAAGACTCTTGCTCCGCCGCTTCCGCGATCACATCGAGGGCTTTCGTGATCTTCAAGGTTGTTTCGCAATTGGCGGTCGTGTATTTCAAGATGTCCTGCCCAAGGATCTCGCCGTCCTTGGTGGTGATCGCGGCGGCCGTGGTGAGAGGCTGGCCGCTCGTGTTCATGAATTTCAAGCTATGCCATACGTCTTCAGCCGGCTCCTCGCGGTTTTGAGGACGATATTGCTCTTCCGGGGTCACCTGATCGGCAACCGTCCACTCGTAGATGTGCTGGTAATCCGAATCCGCCCCGAAAAGGACGTAATACCCGCGGTCGCCTTTCTTGAGGGTGCTCTTGGGCAAGGTGTAAAAGAAGAGGTCTTCCGCCTGGAAACCCGCCATTTTGTTCGGGTCGAACGATGCATCGAAGCGTTCTTGCATCCGTCCGTAAGCGGCATTTTGCTGCATCATCATTCCGGGGGCGTCGCGATATCCGGCGGGCGAGCCGACCGACATAAGGGCGCTGGTAAATTCGTCCACCGTTTGCTGGAGCGAAAACGGATCGTGAATCGCGGCGAAGGGCACATTCGGAAATCCGGTGATCAGACGCATCTCGACATTGTCGATATCACCAAGGTCGTTCACGATGGTGGCCTTCGCGGTCAGATGGAGTTTCTTCGCATCCGAGATATCCGCATCATAGGCAGGAGCCCAGGTCAGGCCGCGCTCCAAGGCTAAGATATACACTTTTCCGTCGGCGGGAGCGTCCACTTTGATCCGATATGCTTTGGCCACCGATGTCGACGCCACATTCCAGGTGAGGTCGTCGGAGGAGGCGATGCCGAGAATGAGCCCTTTCGGAATCACCTGTGTTCCCTTCTCGTTTTGCAGCACGACCACGGTTCCATTCGCGCTGAGGATTTTGGCGTTCAAGGTGTCTGGCGCGGCTCGGCTGGATAGGGTGAGCACCAGCGTCTTGCCGATATTGGCGGCCAAAACTTCGTCGATCGAGCCGGCAGGAATTCTTGATTCCTTCTTTTGGGTCGTTCCGATCACTTCGTGAAGCCGAACGCCTTTGCTGCCCGTGATCCAAAGGGTGCCGAGCGATGCGAGCGGAATGTCCTCGACGAGGAATTCGCCGCCCCCCCCAACCTCCGCCTGCCTGACCACGACCGCGTAGCCATTTTTGAACAGCGATGCCGATACGATTTTCGCGGGCACGATCTTCGGGCCCGCCAGAGCCAAGCCCAATGCAAATGCACCTATCACCTTTTGACCTCCTCCCGGCAGCGCCGGTCTCTCCAAGCATTGGACGCTTCAAGGGCTCTTTCTGCTTCGGCTACCGGCTCGCCACGAAATTCCTAATATCCCGTTCCCACTGGCGGCAAACCTTTTTTTCGATTGCTCGCGAGGGGATTCTTTGGGGTACTCACATCTATAGGCAGGCGAATCGTAGCAACGTCAACCACATACTGGAAGAAATGGACGAGCAGCCAAGAACACGGCCAGGTGCCTGATTTACGAGCATCCGGGCTTGAAGCCAATCTGGAATCGCCGAATTCCTAGTCACCAAGGGCTTCAAACCCGGCCACCCATCTGCCTATGAATCCATACAAGCCACCCGCCGAAGGATCGCGGCCTCGGGTGTCTATATCTATAGGCAGGCGAATCCTAGAAACGTCAACCAGATACTGGATAAGTGACAAGCCGGGTTCATGCCTCAGGATGGGCATGCTATTTGGCTTCTAATTTATTCGACCAAGTCCTGATGCATCAAACCTCCGACACGCTAGAGCCCCAGCTACTTATCCACCGTCACCGCCACTTTATCCCTGAGCGCCGCCTGCGCAGAGGCGAGCCGCGCGATCGGGACGCGGAACGGCGAGCAACTGACATAGTCCAGCCCAAGCTCGTGGCAAAAATAGATCGACTCCGGATCGCCCCCATGCTCGCCGCAGATGCCGCATTTGAGCGCACTGTTGGCGGCGCGGCCCTCATCGACCGCGAACCGCATCAACCGCCCCACCCCCGCCCGGTCGATCGTCTCGAACGGATTGACGGGCAGAATCTTTTGCTCCACATACCGCTGGAGGAACTTGCCCTCGGCGTCGTCGCGAGAGAAGCCGAAAGTGGTTTGGGTGAGATCGTTGGTGCCGAAACTAAAGAATTGAGATGCGGAGGCGATCTCGCCTGCCGTCAAAGCCGCGCGAGGGATTTCGATCATCGTTCCAAATAGGAAGGGGATATCCACCCCTTGCTCGGCCATGACCAACTTGGCCACCGACTCGAGCTGCGTTCGCACCACTTTGAGCTCGTTCACATGCCCGACCAGCGGAATCATGATCTCCGGCAACACCTTGTCGCCCCGTTTGACGAGCTTAGCAGCTGCTTGAAGGATCGCCCGCGTCTGCATGACCACGATGCCGGGGAAAATGATGGAAAGGCGCACGCCCCGGAGCCCGAGCATCGGATTGGATTCCTTCATGCTCTCGACCGCTTGCAGCATGCGCTCCTTTTCTTGCAAAACCTCCTTGAGAGCGCCGCCCCCGAAGGTATTGACCGCCATCCGCAGCTCGGTGACCACCTTGACCAACTCCTCGAAGTTGGGAAGGAACTCGTGGAGCGGGGGATCGATGAGGCGAATCGTGACCGGCCGCCCGTCCATGACTTCGAAGATGGCTTCGAAATCGGCCTGCTGAACGCCGAGCAGCTTGGAGAGAGCTGCTTCCCGCTGAACGTCCGATTTGGCGAGGATCATGTCCTGAACGATGGGCAGGCGGTCTGCTTCGAAGAACATGTGTTCGGTGCGGCAGAGACCGATTCCTTCCGCTCCGAATTCGATCGCTTGCTGGGCGTCCCGCGGATTATCGGCGTTCGTGCGGACCTTCAGCTTCCGATATTGGTCGCACCATTCCATCAAGGTGCCGAAATAACCGCTCACGTCGGGAGCGATCAGAGGAAGCGCAACTGAGTAGACCGCGCCCTTGCTGCCATCGATGGACATCATGTCGCCTTCGCGAATGGTGAGATCGCCCGCCCGCAGCTCGCGCTTGTCGACATCGACGGTGACCGACTCGCAGCCCGCCACACAGGGGATGCCAAAGCCTCGGGCGACCACGGCTGCGTGCGAAGTTTTGCCCCCTCTTGCCGTAAGTATGCCTTGGGCGGCGAGCATGCCGTGAACGTCGTCGGGATTCGTCTCGTCGCGCACGAGTAAAACTTTCTCGCCCGCATCGCCAAGTTTCTTGGCCGTATCGGCATCGAACACCGCCTTCCCAACGGCCGCGCCGGGCGAAGCCGCGAGCCCGGTGGCGATCGGCCGGATCGAGCGATCGGTCACATACACCTCATCGATGCGCGGGTGCAAGAGTTGGTCCAGGTGCGACGCGGTAATCCGTTGCAGAGCGACTTCGCGTTCGATAAGTCCCTGGCTCACCATCTCGACCGCCATGCGCACAGCGGCTGGGCCCGTGCGCTTACCCACTCGACATTGAAGCATGAACAAACGATTGCGCTCGATCGTGAATTCGAGGTCCATCATGTCCTTGTAGTGATCCTCGAGCCGCTGCCCGATCGATGCGAACTCCTCGTAAATCTTGGGATTCTGAGACTTCAGCTCGCTGATGGCGACCGGGGTTCTAGTCCCCGCCACCACGTCTTCGCCCTGCGCGTTCATGAGAAACTCGCCGTAAAGCAAGTCTTCCCCGGTCGAAGGATCGCGGGTAAAGGCGACGCCCGTGCCGCAATCGTCGCCTAAATTGCCAAACACCATGGCCTGGATGCTCACGGCGGTGCCGATTTCGTCGGGGATCTTTTCCGTTCGTCGATACACGATGGCTCGGTCGTTGTTCCAGCTCCTGAACACCGCTTCGATGGCTAGCTCGAGTTGCTTCCAAGGATCGCCGGGAAATCCCTCCCCCGTCTCAGTCAGTACCAGAGCGAGAAACTCGCTGCAGATGTGCTTGAGATCTGCGGCGGTGAGGTCGGTGTCCTGCGTGACTCCCTTGCGCTTCTTGTGCTCGTCGAAGATGTGCTCGAAATGATGCTTATCGACGCCAAGCACGACATCGGAAAACATCATGATAAATCGGCGATTGGCGTCGTACACGAATCGTTCGTTGCCGCTCTGCTTGATCAAACCTTGGAGCGTGTCGGGATTGAGGCCGAGGTTGAGAATGGTGTCCATCATGCCCGGCATCGAGAACTTCGCGCCCGATCGCACCGAAATCAGAAGCGGATTCGCATGGTCCCCAAACCCTTTGCCAAGGTCTTTTTCCATACTGGCCATGGCCTCGCGGACCTCGTCCATCAGTGCTGGCGGCATCCGGCCGCCAGACGCGTAATACTCGTTGCAGACTTCGGTGGTGATGGTGAATCCGGGGGGAACGGGCAAGCCGATATTGGACATTTCCGCCAAATTGGCGCCCTTGCCGCCGAGGAGATCGCGCATGGAGGCATTGCCTTCGCGAAAGAAGTAGACGCGTTGATTGCTCATAGACTGGTCTCGGAAAACGGAAAGCGGAGCCCTTCGTCGCCGTTGGCGAGGGGGTCGCGGTTGGCGTGAGTTTACCAGTCCCGCCATTCAAACACTTGATGCTGTGAGTCCATACCTCAAGTGAACCCAATTCACCGTTTGGTCAGTGAATCCGGGCGATGTAGATCAAGCTTGCCCATTGGGGCTTTCCCAAGCACCTTCACCTCATCGTGAGCCCGTGACGATCCGGGGATTCTCATCAATATTTCCGAAATGTCACCGGTAATCTAAACCGCGAACCTATCGCGAAGCAATGATCGCCAATCCATTCTTGGCTCGATTGCGATTAGTTCGATTCCATGTTCTCTTGCTAGCTCTAGCTTGGACCTGGCCCGGTGATCGTACTCTTCCTTGCCAACAAGTCCGAAGTATTCGATAAAGATGCGGTGTTCGCAGCCCATAACCTCCCAATCCGCCCGCCACCCGCAATTGGGGTAGTAAGGCTCTCTCCTGTGGGCGATATTGGCCGTGTACAGCCAATTGTCGATGTCTCTTTCGGGAATCGACAGGCAAATGTGTCCATCCTCTGCTTCAACCAATGTTCCCATTATGAGGCGCCTGGCCCCATCTGGGAGTATCCCAGAATCCTTTAGGGCCTGTAAGTAGCTTCCGCAATGCTGGACATATACATCACTGCCCGGCATTCCTGAAAGCAACGTTAGGAATTTAAGTAACTGCATTTCGTCACGCATAAAGAGAACAAGTTGCTCTGGGTTATGAGGTGGTACTTCTCCAGAGTGCAGATATAGCTGGTTTAGCTTGGCAAGATGCTCTTCCTTCGAACCCTCATCGGAGCCATTTACTGCCTGTGTGTAACAGGATCGACAAACCGGCACAATGCAGTTGATATATGTAAAAATGGGCTGAAATGTAGACTCTTCCTGCAAAAACACGAACTCAACGCCACAAATCTTGCACGATTGCAGTCCTCGTTGACCATCAATAGTCGCTCGAAGCATATTAATGATTTGTTCATCCCAAACGCCACGAAGCTCTTTATGCAAATAGAAGCAACGGCGACAGTATTTCGGCGGGATGCCTTGGTCCCGAACTTGCGTTGGGTGTGCTTCAAAAACCAATTCTTCATGCCCGCATAGTTTGTAAACATACTTAGAGTTAACAAATTTGGTGAACGATCTGCGCCAAAGTGACATTACGCCGTTCATTTGAGATGCGCGTTCGCGGATAAAACTTATGCGCGGACCATCGGACCCAGGAAAACTGGCCTTGTATCTGACCCTGACTTCATCAAATACTTTGCCGTCGTGAGCGGTCCAGAAGCACCCAAATTCTTCGACGATGCTGCGTATGCAATCGTCGTATTCAGGCTGCCAACGACTCGCAATATCTTTATAGGAGGCAGTGACTTTAATGTCTGGTCTATTCAAATAATGCAAAGCATCAGAAATGCAACGATCTGGGTCGTAGCAAAAAGAATAAGTGGTTGATAGTCTCGAATTGGCAGCTCTCAATTTGCGCGAAGCAAGGGGGTTTTTTTGGGGGCCCGGACCATCCGCGAGGCGTACTCCAAAGCGTATCGTTGGCGAAGTCCTTCATCAGCATGGTTTGGTGGCCAGTCGCCTGTCATTACGAAAACGATTGCCCGAAGTAAATCCGTCACCGGAATTTCGTCGCCTGGGCTAACGCCACGGGGCAACAAGATTGGGATGGTAGTCCTTCCGAACTCTCCCGAGATCGAGAACTCCAGTTCGGTCACGTGAACTCGCAAACCACATGGGCGCAAACGATCCGCAATTGCCCAGCATCCGATGACCCATGCTGAGTGAAAGTCCTTTTCTTCGAATTCGCCGATCAGTTTTCCAAGCTTAGTTGCTTCTCGCATTCTTCTCCTATCGAATCTTACTCTCAGGTTGTGGTCTCTCCGCTAGTGCAATGCAGAGAATAGGATCTCTAATAGGGGCTCAGCTCCCAATGCCCAAACGGTAAGATGGAAGGATCTTTTCGGAAGGCCGCCGTATTTCGAACCGGGATTATTGTCCTTCACGTAGATGCCAACGCAATCAGGAGCCGGCGGTTCGGCATCTTGTGCTCTCGGGCTCGAAAGGCTCAGGCAGTGAGTGGCGGCAGCAAGCTTTCGATTTCGGATCTCTGCGACTCCAGCCAACCCGGAAGCATCAACGATTGCCCAAGCGAGTCGAGGGGCTCGTCGACCATAAAGCCTGGGCCGTCGGTGGCGATCTCGAAAAGAATCCCGCCCGGTTCTCGAAAATAAATCGACTTGAAATAATGCCTCTCCATCACCGACGAAACGTGGAAACCGGCGCGCGCCAACCGTTCACGCATTTCCAATTGGTCCTCGTCGGAGGCGACTCGAAACGCAATATGGTGAACTGTTCCGATCCCCATCTGGCCTAGTTTCGCATTCGGTTGAAGGTCGAGGTCGAGGAACGAGCCGCTAACGCCGGCCATCCCATATCGCAGAGTGCTTCCATGTTCCGCTTGCCTCTCGTAGCCCAGAAAGTCCTCCAAAACCGCTTCCGTTTCTTCCGATGACGCCACCGTCAGGCGCGCCGAATGAAACGCGTCCGTTCGAAAGTCGGTTCCTGCCTCATGGCTTTCCCGCAAGGCTAAGGGCAGACCATCGGGATCGGTGAATATGACGAGATTCGTGTCTTCCGCATCGGATGTTTGTCGGAACTCGACCTTCTCATCGGAGAGCCATTGCGTCCATGCTTCCATCGAACCCGAGGGGATGCTGTAAGTAATTTCCGTAACCTGGCCCGGGCCTATCGTTCCGCGAGGCACGCCATCCCAAGGAAAAAACGTGAGGATCGTCCCTGGCGAGCCGGTTTCATCCCCAAAGTACAAGTGATAAGTGCTTGGATCGTCGTAATTGACGGTGCGCTTGACCAGCCTCTGGCGCAAGAGCTTCACGTAGAAATCCACCAGCGACTGGGCATTCCCGCCGATCGCCGTGATGTGATGAATGCCGAGGACTGACGTCATGATTCATTTCTTCGAAACGCTTGCCGATACTACTACGATCCCAGCCCTGGCCCGATTGCCGATCTAGATCACATCGGTCCCGGCCTTATGCGAATGAACAATCCAAAACTCACGGGACTCTTGCCGTAAAACGGTTCAAGGGTCGAGGGAAACGAGTACAGGCCGATGTATCCGCCAATGCCGATTTGGTATCCGTCGCGGTCCGCTATGTTCCGGACGAGTCCGGCAATCAGCTTATTGATCGTGTACTTTCCCGCTGGAACATCCACCAGTTCGTCCTTCTCTACGCGCTCAAATCGAGTGAAATAGCTAGTTGGGCCATTCATGTAGGTAGATTCGAACACCCAGGCATCACTGTTTGAACCTTGCTTGATATTGCGCCCAAACAAGAGAGCCGATGACCAATTATCTCCGTTTCCAAACGCTCGATTGTGGTTGGCGCTAAAGGTTAACCTGTGCTGATCCACCCCAGGTTCTAGCGCTTCCGGGCTCTTGCGATATCCATACGAGGCGCTGAGCGACCAATCGCGGTGCGGATTGAAGGTGACCCTTCCCGACAAGCTGTTTAGGGCAATGGGATCAATTGCATAGCGGTTTTCGTCCGGCTCCTGGCCATTAAACACAGAAGCGTCGAGCTTCCAGCGATCGTTCGGAATAAATCCGGCGGTCACGACGCCAAAAGTGATGTGTGTGCTGTCGAACCAGTGATGAGTGATGGGGGCTTCGGGAATTTCCATCCCGCTTGGCCGATGCAAGAACATCGTGCCTCCAAGGGCTGGTTCCCCGATCGGACCCGCATAAATAAACCCCTGGGCTCCCCCTCCAAGAGGGGCGCTATAAGACACGGCGGCCTCCGCGAGCAGGTCGTGCGGATGCTGCCGATCTTTTAGGGGACGGCCATGCGCGGTCTCGCCCGTTTGAAAAAGATCGGGATAACCTCGCTCTCCGTTGAAGAGAGCATCTAGGGAAGCCATCAGATGCACCCCAAGAATTCCCTTTCCGGCGTTGCGGCGAGCCATAAGCATCACCATCGAATTCGAATAAACTTGCCGCTCAGCGCGCTTTCCTTCCGAGTCGGTATAGTTTGCGCTCGCCATCCCCATCAAATGCGCCTGCCAAGGTCCAGTGGAGTCGAGCATTTTGGCGAACATAGGGCTGGATTCAGGCAGCCAACTCGTGCCCGAACCCTCTCTATTCATGGACCAAGGCCCGAACTCACCTACCATGTGCATATGGGTCATCGACCGGTCTTCCGCTTCATCTGCTCCGACGTGCAGATTGAAAGACACCCTATCAGAAGGTCGAGGGGGATGGTTGATGGTTAAGGCGAGCCGATAATCGCCCGCATGGGGGAAATCGAGCATGAGCTTAAATTTGCCCGAAGCGAGGTGCTCTAAGCGAGGCCTTTCGAGCATCATGCCCGTCATGGAAGGCATTTCTAATTTGGCATCTAGCTCTATGGGCTCCTGATTTGGCCTCATACTCCGATCTGTAACGGTTAATTCAAAAGACACATTCTTTTGCGCGACGAGGTGAGTAGGCCCATCGAGGACTACCTCGTAAGACCCAGCCTCTGCTTTTATTTGTCCTTGCGCGACGCCCGAAGAATGGGCGAGCGCTAGGCAACCCATGAATAGCAATTTCATTTGAACTCCTTATTTGAAAGATTAAGCGGACGAAAAATTGGCCTAAACGTTCGCTTGTGGAGGAGCTCTGCTATGCGGACGAGAGCATTGGCTGCAAAAATCAGCCCCTATAACCGCCCAGCGACATTCAACATCGAAATCTTGAACGAGGAGTGGGTTTTTAAACGAGGCTCGAAGGGTTGCCGGAGAATTTGGCCGAATCGATTGATCGTCACGCCTTTCGACCGTAGATTTATGCGATCGGATTTGGCAAGGGCAAGGCGCTCGAAATGCTTCCTTCGCTCCT
>JBBREX010000073.1:0-12877 GCA_038225245.1 Fimbriimonadales bacterium
GGAGATCGCCCACTTGCGGGTGAAAGGAAATACCTTCGGGGCCGTGTTTCGCGTCCGAAGTCAAGCCGCATGGGCGATTCACAAGTTTTTCATCGAACGCGGATTTCACTACGTTCAGACCCCCATTATCACCGCTAGTGACTGCGAAGGCGCGGGCGCCATGTTCGCGGTGAGCTCGCTGCTCCGGCAAACCGGTGAAGGTGAGAACCAGAAATTCAGCCTTACCAGCAGCGACCCTGCTGACGATTTCTTCGGCAAGCCCTCATTTCTAACCGTAAGCGGGCAGCTTGAAGCGGAAACGCTGGCGCTTGGCATGACGAATGTGTACACCTTCGGTCCCACCTTCAGAGCCGAAAACAGCAACTCCAGCCGGCATCTCTCTGAATTTTGGATGGTGGAGCCCGAAATGGCGTTTTGCGAGCTCGATGGCGACATCGCTCTCGCCGAGGAGTTTCTGAAGGCGGTCATTGGCCATGTGCTCCACCACTGTGAAAACGATCTGGCTTTTTTCAATCAGCGTATAGAGCCCGACTTGTTACGTACGCTCGCCCACGTGGTCGAATCTTCGTTCGAACAGCTAACCTATACCGAAGCCATCCACCTTCTGGAAGTGAGCGGCGAACAATTCGAGTTTCCCGTGTCTTGGGGGTGCGACTTGCAAAGCGAGCATGAGCGGTGGCTCACCGAAACCAAAGTCGGCCGTCCGGTGGTGCTCACTGATTACCCTAAAGAGATCAAAGCCTTTTACATGCGCCAAAACGAGGATGGGAAGACAGTGCGGGCGATGGATGTTTTGGCGCCACGGATAGGAGAAATTATCGGAGGCTCGCAAAGGGAGGAGCGACTCGACGTATTAGAATCGAGAATCGATGAATTGAAACTTCCCAAGCAGCCTTATTGGTGGTACCTGGATCTTCGACGGTTTGGAAGCGCCCCCCATGCCGGTTTCGGATTGGGATTCGAGCGTCTGATGATGTATCTGACCGGCATGAAAAATATTCGAGACGTGATTCCCTATCACCGCGCCCCTGGCCAGGCGGAGTTCTAAGCGCTTGTTCAAAGCACTGGACCCGAGGATAAGCTCCGAGCTTTATTCCCAGCGCAAGCTCATCATCAAGGGCCTATTATGTTCGGGCTTCGCGGCCGCCCTGTTTTCGGCAACCACCTGGTTCATCAAATTTATCCTAGACGCCGTATCCAATGGCGAACCCAAGCTCTTACTCTGGTTAAGCGGCGGGATTATCTTGCTCTTTGCCACCAAGTATTGGTTCACACGTGGCCAGACCTATTACCTCAGTAAAGCGGCGGCGCGGATGACCTCCAATCTGCGCATTCGGCTTTTCGAGAAACTTCAGCGCCTTCCCGTGAGCTACTTTGGCGAGAAACGAGCGGGGGCAATTCAAAGCGTCCTGACCAACGACGTCAACATCTACCAAAATGCAATCACGGTCGTCCGAGACTCCATCGACGGTCCGATCAAGATTGTGGCGGGATCGGTCACGATTTGCGTGCTTCAATGGAAATTAGCTTTGGCCGCCATTGTGGTCGTACCCCTCATGGCATATGTCATCCACCGAAACGGCCGAAAAATGAAGGTGGCACAGGCCGAAGTGCAGTCCGATCTCAGCAATCTAACCGCCATGATGCAGGAGTCGTTGCAAGGCACACGCATTATCAAGGCTTTTGGCGCCGAACAGCGAGTTGGAGCACAGTTTCGAGCGCTGGTTGAAGCTAGCTTTCGGAGTCAAATGCAAGCGGTTAGCCGAATTGCCAGCCTGCGGCCCTTGGTCGAACTGATCGGCGCGTTCGCACTCGCTCTCGTGGTCGCATTGTGCGGGCGTTTGGTCTCCGCAGGACAGCTGACCGTAGCCCAACTCGGTGCCTTTGTGATGGCCCTCGACGTCATCAATCAGGGATTCAAGAACGTCGGGTCTCTCACCAGCACGTACGCTCAAGTTAGAGCGGCCGCCGACCGGATTTACCGAGAGGTTCTGGATGTCAAAGAGCCATTGTCGGATCATCCCTCCGCGATCGAATTACCGAATCCCCTCGCCCGCATCGAATTTCGCAACGTAGGCTTTTGCTACCCCGATGGCACGAGAGCTTTGACAGACGTGAGCTTCGTGATCGAGCCCGGCACCAGCCTCGCTTTAGTAGGCCCGAGCGGTGCGGGCAAGAGCACGATTGCCGACCTGATGCTTCGATTTTACGATCCCACCGAGGGGGCGATACTCTTCGATGGAATCGATATTAGAGGACTCAAGACGTGTTGGCTCCGCTCGCAGATCGGCGTTGTTCCACAACAAACGTTCTTGTTCGCCGGTTCTATCTCGGAAAACATCCAAATGGGATATGAGCAAGCTTCCCTGGAAGAAATTCGGGAGGCGGCGGGCGCCGCTCACGCCACCTCTTTTATCTCCATGATGCCTAACCGATTCGACACCGAATTGGGGGAGCGAGGGATTCGGTTAAGTGGCGGCGAGGCGCAACGCATCGCGATCGCTCGGGCCGTAGTGCGAAAACCAAAGATGTTGCTCCTCGACGAGGCGACAAGTAATCTTGATGCGGTCAGCGAGAAGGCGGTTCAAGAAGCTCTCGAGCAAATAATGCAGGGCCGGACGAGCCTCTTCATCGCCCACCGGCTGACAACAGCGGCCCGCGCGACCAAGGTCCTGATGCTGCGAAAAGGGGAGATTCTGGAATCGGGCAGTCATCGAGAGCTCATGAAGCTCGACGGCGCCTACGCAGGCATGTATCGAGCCTTCACGAGCGGGGTCCTCGATGGCGCCATCGGCTGAGCCTATCCTCACCTGCCTTGATCTAGCTTGCGGATATAGCGAGAGTCCGGTTCTGGATCAAATCGGATTTCAAGTCGGAGGAGGCGAAATCATCGCCCTCCTTGGTCCAAACGGTAGCGGCAAATCCACGCTCTTGAAGACCCTATGCGGAACCATCCGACCTCTCTCAGGCGCGGTGATTCTTGGAGGAGACAATCTAAATAAGCTATCAGGCAGAGAGCTCGGCCAAAGGGTCGCATTTGTTCCCCAGGAAGAAGAGTCTCGATTCCCCTTTTCGGTCACCGAGATAGTCGCCATGGGACGAATGCCTTATTCTCAAGGGCTTTTCGAATCAAAAAAGGATCATGAGGTTATCGCGCAGGCGATGCAAGAAGCAGATTGCCAGAATCTTGCCGATAGACCGATCGACGAGATTAGCGGAGGCGAGAGGCAGCGCGTTTTGATCGCTCGCGCTCTGGCCCAGGAGGCTCCCATTCTTTTACTCGATGAACCTGCAGCGCACCTCGACGTGGCTCATCAACTTACGACTGCCGCTTTACTCCGGCAGCTCGCATCAAGAGGCAAGTGCATCATCGCCGCCGCCCATGATTTGAACTGGGCGTCGATAGTCGCTGATCGGGCGCTTCTCTTATATGGGGGTCGAGTCGGCCTCGATGAGCCGATCGGCAGAGTGCTTGAGTCACCGGAAATCAGGATCGCCTATGGTGTCGACTTTGACTCTTCTCTAGATAGCAATGGGAGAATCCGCGTATTCGCCCGAAGCCTTCATCCAATGGGCACGCAGTCATCATGACGGAGAGTCTGTTCGCCGGCGACGAATCTGCGATGAAATCGCTTGGAGCATCGCTCACGGAATCACTGGCGATTTCGGATATTGTTCTTCTTAGCGGACCCTTGGGAGCAGGAAAGACAACATTTGTTCGGGGTGCGATCACCGCTCGGGGTCATGAAAAACTGGTCCGCTCTCCAACCTTCAATCTAATTCAAACATTCGATACCCATCCTCCGATCATGCACGCCGACCTATATCGCCTGAAAAGCGCCGATGGCATAGGGCTTGATGAGTATTTCGAAACTCACCTCTGCTTCATCGAGTGGCCTGAGCGCGCCCCCTGGATTGCTCGGCAATGGCCAACGTGGCAGATATTCTTTGACTGCGAAGGCGATGGTCGACGGATTGAGATTCAGCCACCGACTAACAGAGTCTAAAATAATCCATGCCCGTTCGCGTCGTGCTTCTTAGCACCGCCCATGTCCATGCTCCCAGCTATGCATCATGCTTGCGTGAGCTTGTGGGAGGAGGATTATGCGGCGTCTGGGATGACGACGCACACCGCGGAAAGGCTTTTGCCGAGCGATTCGAGACAACCTTTGTGCATGATTTGAATGCGGCAATCGAAGCGTCCGACGCCGTAATTATTGCTTCGGAAAACGCTCATCATGTCGATCTCGCCGTCAAAGCCGCTTCTGCGGGCAAGCATATCCTTTGCGAAAAGCCTTTAGTTACCACCGAGGACGAGGGTCTTCGGCTCCTTGAAACAGTGAAATCAGCGGGAGTCAAGCTGATGACGGCATTTCCCTGCCCATTTTCGCCCACTTTCGTCCGAGTGCTGGAGAGAATCGACGCGGGCGAAATCGGGAAGCTCCTAGCTGTGTGCGCAACGAATCGAGGCACCTGCCCAGGCTCTTGGTTTGTCGATAAGACTCTTTCGGGAGGGGGCGCTATGATCGACCATGTTGTGCATGTCGCCGATCTGCTCTGGCGGATGCTGAAACAAGAGCCCGCCACCGTCTTCGCGCACGCCGGCAACAACATGTATGGTTTGGATTGCGAAGATTCTGCAATCCTTTCTCTCTCCTATCCCAGCGGAGTTTTTGCGTCACTGGATTCCAGTTGGTCCAGGCCAAAAGGATATAAAACTTGGGGCGACGTGGGTATGAATATTGTCGGGGAGGATGGTGTAATCGAAATCGACTTATTCCGTCAATCGCTCTATGTGTACGAAAAAAGATCGGCCGGATTGAGCCTGCACGGTTATGGGTCTAATCTCGACCTTGCGATGGTTTCCGAGTTTCTCGATTCCATTTCCGAGGATCGCGAGCCATCGGTCACCGGCGAAGACGGTTTGCGGGCTTGCCGAGTGGCGTTCGCGGCTTATGAAAGCGTTCGGACGGGAGTGCCGACGACGATGTCGCAATCGAGCTTTTCCACTTTGACAAGATCGAAACCTTGATCGGATCGAGCAAAGAGGCGTTGATCGGATGCTTTGCGGGCGACCAGATGAGAATTCCGTCGCCGGTCATTTTTGCTCCAGAATCTTCAGGAATCCTGATTTCCGCTCCCGATTTCCCAGAATGGACAATCCGATACTTTCCGGAATGGGTAACAAAACAAGGCGGAGACGTCGCTAAAAATTCGATCGGCCTTCGGCCCTCGAAAAGGTTGTGTCGGCCCATAGTTTCTAGGTCTATCGTTCCCGCCAACCATGTCCCAAATTCGGTCGGCTCCGCGAAAAGTGCGCTCGTTGCATTGCTCTCGTGAAGGAGCCTTGCCGGCCAAGTGCCGAGGGGGGTAAAAGATCGCTCATTGGTCGGCAGATTGATTCGCGTATAGCCCCACTTGAGATCCTTAACGGCAAAGGCGCTTAGTTCGTCTCCCTTGGCCACGAGGCGATTCGATGTGTTCACGAGTGCCGTCGATAGACCCTCGAAGCGTCCAAGCAATTTGACGTTCGGCTCGTGATGATCGATCCCGACGCGAACGAGCGCCTCCAGCCACGGAGTGCCCTTAGCTTCCGTCCAGCGCAGAAGCAAAATGAGATCTGGCTCCGAATAGGCCCAGCCCATTACCGAACTTGCTCCTCGGTTTCTCAATCCCGACTTGATCTTGGCCCGGGTTTCCAAGATTTCCTCACGAGTGAACAGCTTCCTCGTGAGGGAAATATCGGGCAAACGGGTCGTAACCGTCTGCTTTCCGACGCGGTAGATCAGGCCCCTTTCGTTCCAGGTTACCGGTCGTCCTTGAACCTTCCATTCGAACCGGGTGGGCGGATGAACCCCCGTGGTCGGAGCGATGCTGATGATCGAGCACCGATACGCGCCTTGCAGAAGGAACTCACCGTCTCTGTATTGAATGGATATTTCTGGGGGTGGAAGGAGCCATCCGAGCATAGGATCAAATTAAGTATGAATTGCAAGGATTGCGCACGGTACGATTTCGAGTCGCGAAAATGCCTCGACCACAAAATAAATCCGCATAGCTGGGATCAGGCGATCAACGTGGCGAACGTGATGGGCATTCGCTCGATTTGCATGTTCAACGACTACCGCGAGCGACTCGTGCACTCTCGCGCCCTAAAGCTGCCCCCTGCCCATGATGAAACTGTTAGCCTGTAAGTTCGGAGCCAGGTCATCCTGAACGCAGTGAAGGTTCTCTACTATTGGCAGCCCATTGGAGCAGAGATTCTTCGCAGGCTCAGAATAACGGGGTCGGGTCCAGGAATGACGGTCTGCTTCGTTAACCACGTTGGGCAAAGTTCCAGGCGCTTTCCAAGAAATCGTCCTACCGCTCTGGGCGCCGCATCAGTTTAGCCAGCACGACAAAACAGAACAAACCGGTTGCGAACAGGACGGATCCGATTATCAGCCCTGTGAGACAGAGCAACCCTGCGTTCGGTTCGCCAACTATCTCGCCGTGTGGGCCAGATTGTTCCCCAAGTAATTGGACGGCACCGGCGAAACAACTGATTACGGAGAGAATAATGCAAAGGACGCCCAAGAGAAAGAGTCCCAACTTCTTACCGGATCGGTGCTTGTACACCTAAACCTTTCGATAAGTGGTCGTGAACAACAGACGCCAGGCATCCCCATCCTTGAGTTCTAGCGTATAGACCAAGCTCTTCGCAGTCGGACTCGCATAGCTGGCGCGAAACACCGAGCTCTGGCCATTCCCAGTTTGAGTCGCCTTGCTCATCAGCACGAGCTTGTTGCCGCTTACCGTCCCCTCCAACTCCATTTCCCCGACCGAACTATCGTTGAACCACCAGGCCCTATAGGTGCTGGACTTGGGATCGAAAGTGATGAAATGCCTGGTGTCGGAAGGTTTTCTCCCCGGCAAGGTGGTCGAGAGTCGCTCCTCGAGGTACCGCCCGCCGATCGCCTCCTCGATATGGTTCACCGCGTCGCCGACCAACGGCTGGCCTCCGGTGTTGAAATCCTGCTTACCGGACCAGTTTCCTTTCAAGAAAGCGACGTTCTTGAGTCCGTCAGCCGGCTTCGCATCGTGGCCTTGACAAAAGCCGGGCACGCTGGCGAGGGTCAATACAAACGCAAGTAGGGTTTTCATGGTGTTAATTGGAACATACCACCTATTTCATGCTTCGGACAAAGAAGGTCATCAATGTGCCCCCTTGAGGAGGAGACTCGAGATTTCGGTCAAAAAGGAGACGTTGATTCGGTGCGGCGATTCGAGGTGGAAGCATTTCGTACCTTCCATCGCGGCGAAGGAAGACAAGCTGCGTAACTGCCCCACCATCGCTATTCACGGATCCCCACGCGCCGAAGGAAAGCCAAAAACGCTGGAGATCGGCTAGCGTCCAACCACCTCCAATCGCCCCGCCGTGTAAGAGAGCGAGCTTACTAGCATTTTCGGTCTCTGGAGCATTGACCACTAGGAGATAAAGATAGCGGCTGTCTTTTGACCAGGCCATCGAGGTTCGCGACGTTCTCATGTGGTCAACGAGCGGAATATGCCCGGCCTCTTTGCGCGTGGATGGAACCGGCTGGGGCAGACGCATCGCGCCGGGCTTCGGAAACGGTTGAAGTTTCTTTGGCCGGCCTTTTTCTATTAAGCACTGAGCTCCTATCGCTCCAAAGTAAAACTCTCTCTCGAGAGTCTTGCGATCCGGTTCATGAATGACGTTAAATTCCGCTCGGACTCCGTGATACTTCACCCCAAAGGCCCAACGAAAGTTTCCGGTATTGTAGTGGACTTTGCCCTTTAGCACGACTGACCCGATATGCTGAGCGAGTCCGTGCGGAGCGTTGCCTCGGCGGTCGTAAGCAAAGAAAAGACCGTTCCACGCCGCCACCACGGGTCCACGTCCGATCTGATTCAAATGTTTCGTAACTTGTCCGATCCCAACGGGATAGTAGTCCACTCGATCATCGAAAGGCGTGGCGTCATCCTCATCTTGGTCATATAACTCAAATCTCAATCTCTTGTGAAAGTCAAAACGCATTAGCTCTACCGTAGTGCTGTCCGCTGATGAATGATCAAACCAGCGTGCGACGCCGGGAAACGGATGCGTAAGTTCTGCATTAGCCCAGGGCCAATGCGCGAGCGCATGTGGTGGCGGCTCGAGCGCTATCTTTGGCACGTTAGCGGTTTGGTTGCATCCAGCCAAAGCCGCCAAGAGAACGAGGAGTAGGACGCGCATGATGAGAGAGCATTCTCCTACCGGAGCCCCCACTCTGCGAAAAGGATATCGGTTGCTCGACAATCGCCAACCCATAATGCTCCTTGCCAGGTCTTGCTCAGATCGACGATCCAAGAGTTATGGAGCTTGATAGCCTGGCTAAGAGCTTGGAAGGCATCGACTCCGTGGAGCGTGTAGGTCTTTTCACGTGCCCCCGAAAAGCGGAGCATGCAGGTCCATTCGAGATCGTCCACCTTGACCGGTTGGTGAATCTCGGCGCTCAAATTTCCACCTCGCGATTCTTCTACCCTGTAGATACGACTAGCAAAGATGGCACCGACCTTGTCAACTTTCTTGTGCATCGTCTTGCAAGAGAGCGTACCAGCGAGCGGACGCTCAGCCAGTAGTGGACGCTTTCGGCGCAAGCGCCCTACCTCTTACAGCTCCTTGCGTGTCGCCTTAGCCGTCGACGGCTCGGATAGACCAAGATGCCGTAGGAACGCGTCCATCTTCGGCTCCCGTCCAAGGTAGTCGCGCAACATATCCATCTCCTCCATCGTTCCACCACGGGACAAAATCTTCTCGCGGTAATACATGCCCGCCTTCGGATTCAATAATCCAAGCTGCTCGAAACGCTGGAACATGTCTTGAGCGTAAACGAGCGACCACATGTAGCCGTAATAAGCGGCCTGATAACCAATCAAATGATCGAAGGATGCCTGAAAAAAACTGCCGGGGATGCTGCGGTAGAGCTCGACCTCATTGAGGGTATCCAACCCAACCTTGGTGGTATCGACGACTCCCCCAGGAGCGGTGTGATAGCGGTGGTCGACGATGCCGTAATAAAACTGATGCTCCGCCTCGAGGCCACTGCCGAGATATCGAGCCTTTAGCATGCCGTCGAGCAGCGCTTTCGGCAAAGGTTGGTCGGTCTTATAATGCCTCGCAAAGGTCTTTAAAACCTCCGGAGTCCAAACCCAGTTCTCGAACATTTGGGACGGCGCTTCCACGAAATCGCGAGCGACCGCCGTTCCCGCAAATCGGCCATAGTGGGCTTCCGTCAGGATGTTGTGCAAACAGTGCCCGAATTCGTGGAAGAAGGTCTCTACTTCGTCATGGGGAAGAAGCGATGGCTTGTCGGCAGTTGGTTTGGTCAGATTGCAAACGAGCGCTGCCACCGGCTTCTGCACCGTCCCATCGGGCCAAACTTTGCGCGAGATCAACCCCCAGCATGCGGCATGGGAATATTTGTTCGGCCGGGGATAAAGATCGATGTAGAAGTGGCCGAGAACCTCGCCTTTCGCCTTGTCGGCCACCTCATAAACCTTCACGTCGGGATGCCAGATCGGGAGCCCAAGGTTCTTTGCTTCTGCGGTAACGTCTTTGTAGGTCAAGCCGTAAAGCGACTGCGTGATGGAAAACAGGCCGTCCACGACGCGCTGCATCGGGAAATACTCGCTCACTTTTCGGCCGTCGACTGCATATTTTTTCCTCATCAGGGTGTTTTTGACGAAGGAGTAGTCCCACGGATGGAGCTCAGCCTTGGGGTCCTTGGAGATCGAACGCAGGGCTGCCGTAAACTGTTGAAAATCAAGCGCTGCTTTCTTGCGGACAATGGGCCGCAGATCCGTATAAAACTTCGCGACGGTGGCCGCGTTTTTGGCCATGCGAATCTCTGTTTCGAAGTCGGCCACGCTCTTATACCCAAGCAAGTCGGCCTCTTCCGCCCTGAGCTTTAGAATCCTTTCGAGGAGCCGAACGTTCTTGGACCCGCCTCGGCGTTTGTATTCGATCCAAGCTTTCTGGCGGGTCATGGGAACCTCGCAATAGTCGAGCACGGCGTTGAAGGTGGGAGCGTCGAGACCGACGAGCAAGAGCCCGGCGCTCTTGATTTGACGGTCGATTACGTCGTTCGGGACGCCTCTCAGCTCGGTCCGGGTGAACGGAACACGGGTCTCGTCATCCGCGATGTTCTGACTAAATTCGATGCCCAGCTTGCCCAGCTCCATTTCGATTGCTTGCAAGCGGTCCCGTTTTTCTTTTGCCAATTCCATGCCCGACCGGCGATAATCGCGTAACGTGAATTCCAGAAGTCTGGCTTGCTCGCCTACAAGCTTCGGCTTGGTCGCCGCATAAGCTTTGACCGCTCGGTAAAGGTCTTCGCGCTTACCCAAAGCGATCTGCCAGTTGTTGAGCGCTTCCTGCCCGGCGCGAGCGTCGTCCCGCTCCTTCGCCTCGGTCGAGACGTTTTGCATGAAGATAATCAGCGACGTGTCGGTGTCCAGCCTCACGCCGAGATCATCGATTGCCCCAATCGTGTTATCGAAGGTGCGTTTGTCGTCAGGAATGGCGATGGTTGTGGTGACAGCGCTGTCTGCGCGCTTGAGAGCGGCGGTGATCGCATCGGGAACTTCCTGGGCCGAACAATAGGAGAAGAAAGCTGAGGCAAACAAAAATTGGCAGCATCGAAGCATTGCCGTAAAACCTTTCGTCATTACACTAATCATACGTCTATCCGCTTCGCAGAGAAACGCCCAGTCCGCGGAACTCGATCCGGGAAGCGGAGATGTTTCCAATATTGGCTCGATCGACCATAATGGAAAAACGTCCAATTCTTGTATGCTTCCTTTCGACTCGCACTCTGAAAAGCGAATAACCTATATTCTCGCAACCCGAAACCGCGCCGGTTTTTTGGCGAAAGCTCTAGACGAGATTCCCAAGCTCAAAACAAAGGACGATGAGCTGATCGTGGTGGACGGATTATCGACCGACTCGACCGCGGAAGTGGTCCGGAATGCGGGCAAATTAGTGGACGTCTTTGTTTCGGAAGCCGACCTTAGCGAGGGGCACGCGTTTAATAAGGGGCTCTTGCTTGCGCGTGGCAAGTACATCAAGCTCCTCTCTGACGATGACGTAGTCTTCCCCAGCGCGATGGAAGAAGCGGTCGGTGTATTAGAGGCGAATCCTGATGTCGAGCTGCTCATGTGTGGCGGCACGAAGCTTATCGGCGAGCAGAAACACACGGTTTACGTTCGTGAAGGGGTCAATTATGGAAAGTCGATCAAAGACGTGTTTCGATATACAGGTTGCGGTCTGGGAATCGTGATGCGCCGGAGCGCGCTTGCTAAGATCGGCCTTCTGAACCCGGACGCAGTCGCGCTGGATGTCGACTTCCTGTGCCAAGCCATCAGCCGAAAGGCACTCGTGCGATTTTGCCGAATTGATATGTACATCCATCCGATCTTGGAGCATTCAGGGAGCGTCCGGCGACAGGAGCAATGGAAGGCCGACGTCGCCCGGCTGAAGAGAAAGCATCGAGTCGTTTTGTGGCTCGACTACGTGCCTACTTTCGTCCTTCCGATCGGCCGAGTGATCAAAAAGCTTTTCAAGGTGGTCAGCCCGCATTCCAACAAGCCGAAGTGGGACAAAGGCTTTAGCTAGTCCAAGGTCGCCTCTATGCCTAGGATGAGGATCTTTTTGCTCCGGCCTGAGTTCTTGGGCGTGGGCTTGAGCGTCCTCATCTATGCGGCGGCGTTCCCCCCATTTAATCTCGGATTGCTGACCCTCGTGTGCCTTGTTCCTTGGCTCGGGATATTGTCCAAATGTAACGGCAAAGATGCGTTTCGCTCTGGGCTTATTTTCGGAGTGATGTTTTGGCTTGTCCAGCTGGCTTGGCTCATACCCTTCGTTACGAAATGGACGGAGAGCTGGGTCGCCGGAGTTATCCCTTGGCTTCTCGCTCCCCTGATCGGGATGTGGTATTTCGGGTTGCTCGCTTGGCTCATTCAAAGGTGTTTCTCTGTGGATCGACTTTGGCTCATTCCTCTGGTTTGGGCGTCAATCGAGGCGCTTCGAAGCTATTTCCCGATGCTCGCGTTCCCTTGGGGGCTTCTAGCGACTCCGCTTTGGGTCATGCCACAAGCTATTCAAGGGGCAGCCTCCGGAACTATTTTTTTCGTTTCCGCCTGGGCTTGCTTGATCAACATCCTTCTTCACCTAGTGATGCAGTCCGACAGAAAGGATCGCGGTCGCACAATTCGATACGGCACTTTTGCTCTGGCGCTACTGTTGATGTCGCTTGCCCGCTATATAGATCCGCCCCAGGGCGAAGCCAAGACAATCCTTATTGGGCAGCCGGGAGTCGATCTTGCTTATGGAGATCATGGCCAACAAACAAGGATGCTGTCGATCGCTTGTCAACGGCTGGTTTCGGAGGCGGAATCAAGAACTGCGGACCTTTTGGTGCTACCGGAGGGCATCGCTTTCAGAGGCGCTCATCTTCCCCCCGAAATGCCTTTTACCGTTGGTAAAACGCCCGTGATCTTTGGCGGTCAGCGATCGGCAGATAAAGAAACTAAGGGGGTCTACCAATCAGCTTATGCGTACGACGGCAAGTGGTCGTACGCGGACAAGACGCGCTTGGTCATTTTTGGGGAATTCGTTCCCTTCCGTCGATGGTTGCCGTTTTTAGCTGCGTTTCGATTGCCTACTGGCGACTTGGTTCCGGCAGAACGCGCGACGACGCTACTAGTGGGTTCGATTCGATGTGCCCCAATATTGTGCTTCGAAGCTCTTTTTCCGAATGTCGCGGAACGCCAGAGCGATCAAGCCGCCCAGCTCTTGACGGTGATGTCCCTCGACGATTGGTACATCTTCACGAAC
>JBBREX010000074.1:0-12821 GCA_038225245.1 Fimbriimonadales bacterium
GAGCCCGATCGCGAATCCGACCAACGATGCAAGGCGTACATCGCCTAAATCGCGCATCTTCTCTGGAAGATAAAAGAGCACGACGGCAGCGATTGCGGAGCCGGTGATCGATCCCGTGCCGCCTAGCACGACCATCGTAAGGATAATGAAGGACACGTCCATGGCGAACATGGTGGGACTGATAAAACCCTCGAAATGGGCGAGCAACGCGCCCGCAGCGCCGGCAAAAGCGGCACCGATAAGAAATGCGGTTACCTTAATTCGAGTTACATTGACTCCCATCGCCGCGCCCGCCACCTCATCCTCTCTAACCGCCAGGAATGCCAAACCATGAGCGCTCTTTAGCAAGTTGCGACTGACCGCGATGCAAATCATAGCAAGACCCCAAACGATCCAAATATATTGGAACCGGGGCGCGACCGTCATGCCATAAGCTCCTCCGAGCCTTTGCTGGTTCTGAACGACGATCCGGATGATCTCGCCAAATCCTAAGGTCACGATAGCCAAATAATCGCCTCGAAGCCGCAAAGATGGCAAGCCGACGACCAGTCCGGCAATGCTTGCCGCGATGGCCGAGCAGACCATCATGACGACGAGCCAAATGCCTCCCGGTAAGTGCCATCGGTCGTAAAAAACACTTGCGAGATATCCTGCTGTATAGGCTCCCACTTGATAGAAGGCGGCGTGCCCGATGGAAAACTGGCCGGTTATTCCGTTGATGAGGTTGAGGCTAACGGACAAAGTTACGTAAAGGCCGGCTAACAAAACTAGCCTTTGCACGAATGAGCTTTGGCTGGACGCTGCCCCATCGATGGCCAAGCAAACCCCAACGGCAAGAGCGATCCATGCCACTCGCACAAGCCCGAACTTCAAACCTTTTCCACCTTCGCTGAACCGAGAAGCCCCCCGGGTCTAAACAACAAAACCACGATAAGCACGACGAAGGCTATAGCATCGCGGTAATTGTCGTAACCGGCCCAGACCACCAAAGTTTCGGCGACGCCCATAAGCAAACCGCCAAGGACGGCTCCCGGAATGTTTCCGATGCCCCCCAAGACAGCCGCCACGAATGCTTTTACTCCCGGCAACATGCCGAAAAACGTGTCGATTTTCGTCCCGCTCAAAAAAGTCGCGTTCATCATCGCACCCGCGCCTGCTAGAGCAGAACCCAAAACGAAGGTAAAGGTGACGATTGAGTTGACATTCACTCCCATGAGAGCGGCGGAATCGAAGTCATGGGAAACCGCTCTCATAGCCCGGCCCTGCCTCGTGAACATGACTAAGTAGGTGAGAATAGCCATGAGGACAAGAGTGGTCAAGAACATGATGAGCTGACCCTTGGGCAGGTTGATGGTGAGCGAACTGTTGCCTGCCTGGCTCAACGAATCACGGTAGAGCCGTTCGCTTTCTTGGGCTTTCCCTCTCAACTCCTTTCCTCGCGGACTAAGGTCGTACGCGCTTTTCTCGATCTTGAGCTGTTGCTTGTATTCGGTGTCCGAACGCTCGTATTCGGCCCGATAAGATTCGGCTTTTTTGACGATCACCGGGTCGGCGCTCTTCAAAGGAATTTGCAAATTTCCTTGGAACGGATTGACCTTGGCATCGATATTTGGGGCGGGGCTGCTGGGAAGAAAAAGTTGGCCGCCGTATTGAAGCAGTAGCGATACCCCGATGGCGGTAATCAGGGAGGCGATGCGGGCTTGACCCCGCATCGGCCGATAGGCAAAGCGCTCGATAACCACCCCGATGATCGCACAAGCGGTCATGCTGACCAGCAGCATCAGGACCAGATTGAGCGGGTTGGATCCGGTTAGAGCATTATTAGGCGTAAATCCGAGTCCCCACGATACGAACAGCGCCGTGTAGGCGCCGAGCATGAAGACTTCTCCGTGAGCAAAGTTGATCAGCTTGAGAACGCCATAAACCATGGTGTAACCAAGCGCGATGAGGGCGTAGATCGACCCGAGCAACATGCCGTTGACGACCTGCTGTGGCAGGGTTGTCAACTCCAACCCTGCCACCAAATGTAAAGGGAAGTCCATCCTTGGTTACTTGAGCTGGTCCGCCTCGTAGGCCTTTCTGAAGACCTGGAATCCTTCAGAAATCGGCCGAACCTCGACCACGAGGGCTCGTTTGGGGGGATTGCCGTTCATTCCCTTCAAAGTAATCTTTCCGGAGACTCCGGGAAAGTCGGTTGTATCCTCGATCGCCGCGATCAAGTCCTTGGAATCGAGGCCCTTCGCCCTTTTGAGAGCTTCGATCGTGAGTTTCGTCGCGTCGTATCCTAAAGCGCCCATCGTCGTTCCCGGTTCCTTGCCATGGGCGGCGACCCACTTCTTAAGGAATTCTTTGACTTCCGGCCGATCTTCCTTGTTGTTGTAATGGTTGCAGAAGAATCCACCGATGATGGCGTCTCCTCCGCTCGTCAAGAGTTGCGGACTATCCCACCCGTCTCCACCGAGCAACTTGACGTTCAAGCCCGCTTGTTTCACCGCCTGAGATATGGGGCCCACTTCCGTAAAGTATCCGCTTAGGAATAAGCCGTCAGGATTCTTCGCCTTAATTTCCGTGATCTGGCCGCTAAATTGATTTTGGCCGCTCTCGTAAAATACTTCGCCGACGATCTGCCCGCCCAGCTTTTTGAAATAGTCGCCGAAGCTCTTTGAAAGCCCTTGGCTGTAGGGCTGTTTGTTATCGGTCATGAGGCCAACCTTGCGCAAACCAAGCTCGTCGTAGGCGAACTTGGCCATGACAGGACCCTGGAAGTCGTCGGTATAACAAACTCGGAAGACGTGGTTGCCTTCTTGAGTCAAGCTCGTTTTGGTCGCTCCCACGGCCACAACCGGCACGCCTTTTTGAAATGCCGATTTGGCGATTTGGATGGTGTGCCCGCTGGCAACTTCGCCGACAATTCCGATCACGCCATCGGACATGAGCTTTTCGGCGGCGGATTTAGCCGGTTCGGGCTTCGAAGTGCTATCTCCGACGAGAAGCTCGATTTTCTTGCCTTGGATGCCGCCCGCGTCGTTGGCCTCTTTCACGGCCAGCTTCGCACCATTGTAGCTATCTTCACCCCAAGGCTTTTGGTCGCCGGAAAGACTCGCGACGATGCCGATCTTGATCGTATCCCCCGCTTTATTTCCTTCCGCGGTGACGGCCGGCCTGGTGGTGGCAGGCTTGGTGACGTCGGTAGCCTTCGTCGTCGTCGTCGTGTCCGTTGTCGGCTCATCCGGTTTATTGCAACCGGCAAGAGAGCCCGCGACGCATAGTGCAATCGCGCTTGATAAAACTAAAAACTTGGTACTCATCGTTGCCGCACTCCTCCTAAATTGTGGTTATGCTTAAGAAGCCTTAACAACCTGGAGCCAAGTATACAGAATCAACGAGCGGAATGGAAGAGGTGACGCTTCAATTGGCTGTCCCGCGTCTCCTTATCAAAATGCTGATAATGGAAAAGAATGTCAGAAAAAACTAAAGAACTCGTTCGTCAAGGCAATCAATTCCTGCAAGAAGGCCATATTCAGCAAGCGTTTGATTCTGCAGCCGAAGCCATCAGCGAAGACTCCAACGATGCTAACGCTTGGATGCTCAAGGGAATCTCCGCCGCTCAGCTTGGCCTCGCCGATCAAGCGAGCGATTCTTTTCGCAAAACAATCGAGCTAGACCCAGCTAATCCGAAGGCGTTTTACAATTTCGCCACTCATCTTTATCAAGTTGGAAAGAAGCAGGAGTCTCAGGCGATGGCAAGCGAGGCATTGCGGCTCGATCCGGGCTACCGAACGGCCCGAGACCTGATTGGTCTCATTGAAGCGGAGGAAGACCATGTCGAGGCTCCTCCGATCGAGGCCTTGCCGAGCCCGGACCTGGGTCCCCCCGCTGAATTCCAGCGCCCGATTTTCAAATCGCCCGTCCATAGCATCGGATTCATCGGCGCCATTGGAAAAAGTTGGCCTGCTCTCGGCTGGTTACTTTCCTTCGGAACCTTGGCCCTTACAGTGGGCTCAGTCATTTTCTTTTACGATCCATTTACGAAGATACTCCAAGACCAAAATAAGTATAGAAACGATTCCGCCGCCGCCCAAGCGCTGCTCGGCCCCGCTATAGGTCCCGTATTTCTCACGGGGTTGGCGCTGCTCTTTCTGACCCTCGTATGGATGATCTTGGATCTCGCCGACCAGAGGGGTGGCTGGATCTGGATTGTTCCACTCTTGATCTGCAACGTCTTGTGCATTTGCGTTCCCATGTTCGGTATTGGGTGGGTGATCTTGCCCCTCTATTTGCTATTTGGCAGAAAGTCATAGCTCCAGGCGTAATAATCTTGTAGTCATGATCGCCCTCTTTGCCGCTCCTTTGCTCGTCGGTTTCACTCGCTCGCAGATTACCGAGGTGCCTTTTCGAATCGGAGATGAGGCGATTATCGTCGATGCGGTGGTAAATGGACGCAAAACGTCTTGCATGTTCGATACCGGTTTTGCCGGGGCATTCGTCCTGTCCGATGACTTGAATGTGGGGGCGGCAAGCGGTTCTATGACCTTGCGCGATTTTGTTGGTGAATTCCGTGCCCAAACCGTCAAGTTGAAATCCATCCGGCTCGGCGGTATGGCGATCAAGGCTGAAGACATGGAGATCGTGCAGCAACCAATGGCTCACCTATCCTTCAGCTACAACACGCACACCGATGGAATCATGGGCCTCGAGGTGGTGCGCGACCATGTGCTCGAGATTAATTTCGAACATTCCAAATTTATCTTCCATCCAAAAAACCACGACATTTCCAAGCTGATTCCTGACAATAAGCGCACCTTCATGGCGAAAATGCTGCCCATCGGGCACAACTCGATCGAACTCGAGGTAGCGGCTCCGAGCGGCAAGAAAATGACGCTTGCGCTTGATACGGGAAACGCATTCTATGCGACCACCCACAAGGACGTCTTGGAGCGAGTGGGGCTTTGGGAAGCCGGGAAGAAAGCGGCCTTCATGCGCACCGCGTGGGTAGCTTCAGGACCGGTCGACAGCTGGTTCAAGTCGATGGATGACCTAACCATCTTCGGGGTTCCTGTCAAGAGCAGCGTGTGGTCGATCATCGATCTTCCGTCTGCGTCTTCGGAAGGCGATGGAACCGTTGGGTTCGGCTTTCTGAAGAATTTCAACATCACCATCGATCTCGAACGCAGACGCGTCTGGTTTGAAAATTGGACCGGCAAAGTTGGCAGCGAGCCGGAAGCCGACATCGGCATTTCTGCCGCCTTCGACCAAGGTGCTCAGCGGGTGACGGTGCATCGGGTCACCCCGGGTAGTCCGGCGGAGAAAGCAGGCATCCAGAGGGACGATGCGATTCTCAGCGTGGATGGGATCGACCTAGCGGACGTAGGCCCTAGACGTCTGGAGAAGATTTTCCTCGGACCGGTCGGATCGAAGGTACAGCTTGCCATCTCGCGTCAAGGCAATCTCATGCGCTTGGAGGTTGCTCGCGAGATTCTGGTGAACGGACTGCGCTCAAAAAACGGCGAGTGACTTCATCGAGCATTTCTTCGGTGAGTTTGCCGGTGAACGTGTTTTGCTGGCTGGGGTGGTAGCTTGCGAGCACTTCGATGCCTTCAGTGGTGCGGATGCTTGCACCATGGCCGAATTGGCACGGGCGCTCGCCAAGCGCTTTCAAAGTGTGATGCCAGGCAAGCGAACCGAGACAAAGTATGGAGTCCCAGCTAGATAGGCATAGTGTAGCGGTCAGATGAGTTCGGCAAAAGGCGATCTCGGTGGGCGTTGGCTTGTTGTCCGGGGGAGCGCAGTGAACAATCGCCGTAATGAGGACGCCTCGCAGGCGCAGCCCGTCGTCCTTGGAACTCGATTCCGCCTGGTTAGCGGCTCCCGCTTTGTAAAGAGCTCGGAAAAGCCACTCGCCGCTTCGATCGCCGGTGAACATTCTGCCCGTGCGATTCGCTCCGTGCGCGGCGGGGGCGAGGCCAACGATAAGCCGCGTTGCCGCAGGATCGCCGAAGTTTGGAACAGGCAAACCCCAATAGGTCCATTCTTCAAAGGCCCTTCGCTTCTCCATCGCGATCAACGCGCACCAGGCTCGTAGCCTTGGGCAGTGCTCGCAGACTACGATCCGCGAATTGACTTGATCGAGGGTTTCCATTGGCGCGATTCCAGCGTATCATGGAACGACCATGCCGATCTACGAATACGAACCGGTTGATCGCGATTGCCAGATTTGTTCGGGCCGTATCGAGGTGATCCAGAAGCATGACGAACCGGCACTGGAGTACTGCCCGACCTGCGGTTTGTCGGTCGGGCGGGTTGTCAGCCAGGCGTCATTTCACGTTGATCGTTCATCGATCGAGTCGGCAGGAAAGAAGGGATTTACTACGTTTCGGCGTTTGGAGAAGGGGAGATACGAAAAGGTGTCCGGGGAGGGGCCAAATGTTATCGACGCGCCTGATCCGGCGTCTGATTAACCCTCAAATTAGGAGCCAATGAAGGTTCCGTTATTCTTGTGGGCGAGCAGCTGAAATACTTTCGCGGCCGCCGGACTTTCTAGCACGGTTAGGATGCGTCGCCGGAGCAAGGCTGTTAAGGCTTTCACATCGAGATCGCCATAGAAGAGGCGTTCAGCCAATTGGCCTCCCATTAAAGCGGGATTTTTCCTAAATTGGTTCAGGAAAGTATTCTCGCGCATGAGTGCATTGTCATAGCCATCGACATTTACCACAAACGTAACCAAACCGCCAAGTGACGAAATCTGGTTGGTTATTCCGTCGGACAGGAGAAGCCGTTCAATAAGAAACTGTTCTTGATTCGTCCATTCTTCTGCGGTTCTGCGGCCTAGGTCGACTACTTCGGTCTTCGTGCGCAGCCAGACGTCGGCCCTGCCCGTTCCCTTGACTATTTGCTCCAACGAGAGAACCGCGAACCCATCCTTTGTGCGTTGAGTTAGCGACACTTCGTAGGCCTCTCGTAGAGAGTCTTCCTTACGAGAAATATCGCTGAGAAAAGTAAGGTCGTTATTTGAAGCCTTGGCTCCCCTAGCCATGCTCTCCAGCGACTCCTGATGTTTCGTAGCGGATTCCTCGAGGTCTGCCAGGCCGGCCTGCATCGCCGCCCGGGAGGCACTAATTCTTACTACTAATGCCTCAAAAGTATACGCCTGTGACGGGGTTAGGTCGAGATCGTTGGCGAACTTCAACACTCGAATCCATTCGAGCTTGTCTGATGAGGGGTTGCGAGCCGAAGCCGCCGAGGCAAGACCCACTAGTGCGAGCGACCCACAACTGATTTTGGTTAGAAATTGATTCATCTCGTTGCCTTTGGTGCCGACTACCACCGGTGACTGATAGCCTCGCGATGTCCTTTTTACCATGCCATACTTCCACGAATGCTGAACAGGCGGCGAGAGGGATCGATTTTGCATGTCGAGCTGGACCGGCCCGAAGTGCGAAATGCGTTCAACGACGAGCTGATCGAGGCCCTCAGGGATTGTTTTTCAGGGCTGGACGGCAAGGTCCGAGCGGTCGTGCTCAGCGGGGCGGGGAAGTCGTTTTGCGCCGGCGGAGACCTGCAGTGGATGCGCAAGGCGGCGACTTACACGGCTGAGGAGAACGAGCGGGACGCGCTGGCTCTCGCGGACCTATTCCGGCTTATCTCGAGCTCTCGCGCTTATGTGATCGCAAAGGTGCATGGCGCGGCTTTTGGGGGCGGATGTGGCCTGGTCGCAGCGGCGGACGCGGCATACACCCATGCGGATACCAAGTTCGCTTTCAGCGAAGTACGTCTCGGTCTCATCCCGGCAACCATATCAACGGTCGTGGTTCCTAAGATCGGAGCCGGCAACGCCAGAGCGTTATTTGCGTCTGGAGAAACCTTCGATGCCGAGCGAGCTCTGAGAATCGGCCTCGTGCATCGAATTGGAAGCGAATCCGAGGTTGAAGAAGCGGTTTCGGCCAGTCTGGATGCGGTGCTTGCGGCAGGACCGGAGGCCGTTCATGCCTCAAAGCTTCTCGCCCAAGAGCCGCTATTGAAACTCGACGAGGCGGCTAGGCGGCTTGCCGAAACCAGGGCGGGGAGTGAGGCTAAGGAAGGAGTGGCGGCCTTCTTGGAAAAGCGCGAAGCGAGCTACGTGGAGCGGCATTGATCGAAAAGATTCTCATTGCGAATCGAGGCGAGATCGCAGTCCGCATCATCCGGGAGTGTCGGGCCCTCGGCCTGCGCTCGGTCGCGGTTTATAGCGAGGCGGACCGGGAATCTTTGCATACAAAGCTGGCGGATGAAGCGATTTTCATCGGCGAGGCAGAGCCTTCCAAGAGTTATTTAAACTTGGATCGGCTCATCGAGGCCTGCCGAGAAACACAAGCGTCTGCCTTGCACCCAGGATATGGCTTTTTGTCGGAAAGGGCGGAGCTTTCCGAGCGGTGCGTGAAGGAAAGGGTCATTTTCATCGGCCCCCCGGCTTCTGCGATGCGGAAGCTCGGCTCAAAAATTCATTCCAAAGAGCTTGCCGTCCAGGAAGGAGTTCCGATTACTCCCGGTTTCTTCAAGACCGGCGCCTCGGACTCCGAGCTCCGTTCCGAGGCGGATCGCATTGGCTATCCCATCATGTTGAAGGCTTCGGCGGGGGGCGGAGGTCGGGGGATGCGCGTGGTTCAGGACGCATCTTCCTTCGATGCGGAACTTCGTACGGCTTCGGACGAGGCACTGAAAGCGTTCGGAGACGGATCGATGATGATCGAGAAGCTGATCGAACGGCCACGCCATATCGAGGTCCAAATTCTTGCTGATCAGCATGGCCAAGTGGCTGCTCTTTTCGAGCGTGAATGCAGCATTCAGCGCCGACATCAGAAGCTGATCGAGGAATCGCCTTCGCCGGTGATGCACGATGAGCTTTGGGAGCGAATGCGAGAATCGGCCATCAAACTTTGCCAAGCGGCGGGATACGTGGGAGCGGGAACAGTGGAGTTCATGTTCGACGAGGCAAGCGGCGACTTCTATTTCTTGGAAGTTAACGCCCGATTGCAAGTCGAGCACCCAGTTACCGAAGAGATCACGGGACTAAACTTGGTCGCTTTGCAGATCAAGGTCGCCAACGGCGAATCCTTGGACCTCGGTTCGCCGATTTCAAGTGGTAGCCGCGCCGCCATCCGAGGACATGCCATCGAAGCCCGCATCGTTGCCGAAGACCCCAGCAAAGGATTTCTGCCGAGCACAGGCAAGCTCCTGGTTTGGGTGGAACCGAGAGTTCCAGGGGTCCGTGTGGAGACCGGCTATCAATCCGGTCTGGAGGTTTCTCGCTACTACGATAGCCTCCTCGCCAAGGTGATCGCACACGGAAATGATCGGCCAGAAGCAATCTTGCGCCTCAAAGCCGCACTCGAGGACTTCCATATTTTGGGAGTGAAGACGAATATTTCGATGCTGCTTCAAGTGCTACAAAACGAAAAGTTTGGGAGGGGCGAGTTCGACACGGGCTTCATCGAGCGAGAATACGGCTCGCATTTCGTGCCTGGCATGGCACCTCCGGAGCTTGGCTCGATTCTCGCAAAGGGTCTCTATTCACGGCCGAAAGTAGATGATGTTCATTGCGCCTCTCCGGCATGGGTAGAAGACGGTTGGCGGAATAACCTTTAGCTTCAAGAACTAAATTCCGTGGTGGTCGTCGGATATAGTACAAGAGCAAGCGTGGTCCCATGGACAGTGGATTCATTTTTTTTGCCTGCCTGATTTGTATCCCCATGGGGATATGTATTTTGGCGTTCTATACCTATTTGCTTTACGATGCGGGCCGAAACCATGCCCGGAAAAGGCGGCCAGCTCGTACGGCGGTTCAAGCGCTTACCGTTATCGCCATGATATCGTGCATCCCCGCTTTCACGGTCCTCTTGTTGCCATTCCATCCGCTTGTCCGCATAACCATTGCCGTGGGCATATGGATTTTCCATGCTCAGCCGGCGGCGCTCGGCTTTTGGGCGGGTTGTGATGAAGCCAAGATGACGGGCCGGGAGCGCATGGAACGGCAAGCCGAGGACTGGCTGCGGCACTGGGACGCGATTGATTCTTAGGTTCGGCAGTACAATTCGGACATGGAAATCGTGCCGTATGGTGGCTGGGAGCGTTGCGCTCGCCTCGTCAGCGGTGAGCTCGAGGCGATCGTCACGCTCGAGGTAGGTCCTCGCGTGATCAGATTTGGCTTCGTCGGCGAAGAGAATGAATTTTCGGAATATGCCAAGGATCGTGGAAAGAAGGGCGGCGAGACCTATCGAAGCTACGGAGGGCACCGTCTATGGATAGCCCCCGAAGATCGTGGCCGAACGTATGAGGCGGATAATGAACCGGTCGAAGTGCTGCAAGCCGGGCGGTGGACCTGCTTTAAGACGCCCGTCGGCGCCACTGGATTGCATCGTGAAATCCGCATTGCTTCCGGGAGTGCCGAAGTATCGTTTGAACTGGAGCATCGCATAACGAACCTGACCGAAAACGTCGTCGAATTAGCGCCGTGGAGCATAACGGTGATGGCGCCAGGCGGCACATGCGTGTTCCCCCAGGCTGATTTTCGTGCTCAGCCGGACGCCCTCTTGCCGGCTCGCCCTTTGGTTCTTTGGCACTACACGAACATGCAGGACCCTCGCTTTACTTGGGGGGAGCGACTTGTCCGGCTACGTCAGGATTCCTCTTTTGGAGCAACGAAGGTTGGCTCTCTCGTCCAGCAGGGCTGGGGCTGCTATGCGAATCGCGATCGACTTTTCGTGAAGCGATTTACGCTAGAGCATCGAGGAAATTATCCAGACTTCGGCTGCAATTTCGAAACTTTTGCGAGGGAAGACATGCTGGAAATCGAGTCGCTGTCTCCCTTGGTTAGGCTGAATCCTGGAGAATCGGCCAGCCATTATGAGACCTGGTACTTGCTAAAAGGGTTCTTTCTTCCAGACAACGAACTTGTTTGCTCGGCGAAGCTAGAAGATGTGATGGGCCGTTGTCCGGAGACGGCGAGCAAAAAAGAATGAACACCTCCAGTTGGGTTGCTTGTCAGGCCAAGATATAATGATGCAGATGAACAAAACTCAACCTTTACGAGGTGAAACGCTATAGCAGGATTTCGCAGGCCCCCTCAACGCGAGGAGGGTCCCCCGGTCAACGAGCGGTGTCTACGCTTCCGAGACCTTCGCGTAATTGGACCGGACGGGGAACAAGTGGGCATTCTCCAAAGCCGCCAGGCTCTTACCCTTGCTCGTGAACAAGGTTTGGACTTGGTGATGGTTTCCCCCCAGGCGCAGCCTCCGGTTTGCAAGATTATCGACTTCGGCAAGTATAAGTATACGAACGAAAAGCTGCAAAAGGAATCTAAGAAGAAGCAGCAAGAAGTTAAGGGGATCAAAATGCGTCCGGGAACGGCCGAACACGATCTCCTGCACTTGGTCAAAAATGCGTCAAAGTTTCTGGACGAAGGGCATAAGGTTAAGGTAACATGCCAGTTTCGGGCACGGGAAATCACGCACCCTGAAATCGGATTGCGAAAGATGGAGTGGTTTGCTCAGCAACTGGCCGGAGTCTCGGTGGTCGAACGGCCTCCTAGCTTAGATGGCAAGTTGATGATCATGATCCTCAATCCAAAGCCGGCGACTGGGAAGAGTAAAAATGCCAAAGATCAAGACCAACAAAACGGCAGCAAAACGGTTCAAAATCACCGGGACGGGGAAGATAACCCGCCGCCGGTCGCACAACAACCACATGTTCTTCCACAAGGGGGGGAGCCAGAAGCGCCGACTGGAGAATGAGCCCGTTCTGTTCAAGGGTGAAAAGAAGCGCGTCAAGCGTCTTCTCGTCTTGTAAAAACCGCCGCAACTCTACCGCTACCGCCGAAAGGCTGGGAAACGGTGCGGCCGCGCTTCGAGCGCAGACCATAAATGAGGTGAAACCATGGCACGCATAAAGCGTGGATTGATGCGCCACAAGCGCCACAAAAAAATAATCGAAAAAGCTTCAGGTTACTGGGGCCGCAAGAAGAACGTCTTCAGCCGTGCCCACGAGCAGGTAATGAAGTCCGGGCAGTACGCCTTTCGAGACCGCCGTGCGAAAAAGCGCGATTTCCGCCGACTCTGGATTGCGCGAATAAGTGCAGGGTGTAAAGAGTGCGGCGTGAAGTACAACGAGTTGATCCACGGCCTGACCGATCAAGGCGTTCAAGTGAATCGCAAAATGCTCAGCGAGCTCGCGATTCATGACATGAACGCTTTCAAATCTTTAGTGTCTCAGGCGACCTCCGGCTCTCCGAGCGCCGGCTAATCGCTCGAGGCTCTCGTAAATTTAAGCTCGGCGACCGTCCAACCCAAAATGTCGCCGATCTTGAACTTGCCTCCCAAAGCGCGTACCAAATTTTCCACGATGTTAAGTCCTAAATGGCTGGACGATGCCATGTCGAACCCTTCAGGCAAGGCATCACCATTATTGGAAACCCACACGCTTACTTCCGGTCCAAGTTCTTCAACGGTTATATGGACATCTCCTTCGTCGGAGACTTCAAACCCGTGCCCGACGGCGTTTTGAATTAGTTCGTTAAGACCCAGGGCGACCTGAGTAGCCTGGTTCATGTTAAGCCTTACGTCGTCTCCTCGCACTTCAAAGGCGATCTTCTTGCCGGGCGAGATAAGGGACTGTTGTTGGTGATGGACAAGGGCCTCTGCGACAGATCGAATTCCGACATGATCGAGATCCTCTCGGCTAAGTAGGTCATGTACGGAAGCAATGGCGAGGATTCGACCCAAACTATCATTCAGCGCTTCTTCCGTCGCCATATTATCGCTTTGCCTCATTTGCAGACGGAGCAATGAAGC
>JBBREX010000075.1:0-12695 GCA_038225245.1 Fimbriimonadales bacterium
GCCGATGAGCACCCCGTCGAGATAAACCTCGGCATCTTCGTCATGGTGCATGAGCAGGGCGGGGTTGCGGACGCGCGCGCCCACGGCGAGAGCGAAAGTTCGTCGCAGCCAAATATCGGGGCTGTTCCAGTCGGTCCGGACGATCGCGCCCGGAGTTTCCCGAGTTCCGAAACCACCTAGTCCACTCGACCAATCGCGGTCATCGAAGCTCGTGGTAAACCAAGGAGCGGCGGGTTTCGCCAATCGGTATTGCCAAGTCTGAGCCTGACGCATGGAGGTCGGAACGATCTCCACTAAGGTCGGCGCAGGTTGGAATAACCGTCTTACCGCCGTTCGAATTCGAGCCGGATCGGCCTTGATGAGAGCGCGGTCGTAGGTCATCAGGCCATTTAGCTCGGTCTCTACGTCGGTGGTTTGCGTGTAGACGGCGCCCGAAAGCCCCGGCGAGCCGATCAATGGATGAATTCGGGCGAAGAGCTTCTCCATCGCGTCGGTAAGCTCGGGGCGGGTCTTGTAGGAAACGTATCCCCAGCCTTTTTCCTGCCACATATGGCCTGGCAGGGGAAGACCCAGGCCGCCGAATTCACCGAGGAAAGCAGCTCGGCTTGCCTCGGGTATGGGTGATCCTGGACCGGGATAAACGTGGATATCACTCACGTCACCCACTTTCTTGTCGGTCCAGCCGCTCGCATTATCGACGAGGCGCGAGGGATCGAACCGTTTGACCCAAGAAGCGAGGCGCTCGGTGTCGTATTGGCCCCATCCCTCGTTGAACACGACCCAGCCGATGATGGACGGATGATTTCGCCGTTGTTCGATCATGGTCTGCAACTCCGTTTCGAATTGGGCGGAGGCGGTTTGGTGTTGGCTCTGAAAGGCTTGGCCGCTAACGTCGCCGGACGGCATGTCTTGCCAAACGAGGATGCCGAGCCTGTCGCACCAGGAGTACCACCGATCCGGCTCGACTTTTACGTGCTTACGAATCATATTGAAGCCAAGCCGCTTCGTGACGTCGAGATCGTAGCGCAAGGCTTGGTCCGATGGAGCGGTGTAAAGGCCATCCGGCCAAAATCCTTGGTCTAGCGGACCGATCATGAATTGGGGTTTGCCATTGAGAAAGATCCTCGAAATCCCGGCTTGATCTTTGGAGATTTCGACGGTTCGGAATGCGAAATAACTTCCAACGGAGTCCACTGTCTTACCGGAGGCATTCTTCAGCGAGACCTTGAGATCGTAAAGGAATGGATGCTCCGGCGACCACCATTTTGCATCTGGAATCTTAAGTACGAGCGGCCCGGATTGGACGTTGCCCGTCCTCGCCACAGTTTGCTTTCGAAAAATTGCTTCCGCCGAATAACTGATGGATTTGGAATCGCCTGGATTGGCGATGGTGATTTCAACTTGGCCCGCCAATGGGTAGGTGTCGATTTTTAGAGAACCGATGTAGGACCGGGGCACGGGTTCAAGCCAAACCGTTTGCCAGATGCCGCTCGATGGTGTGTAGTAGATTCCCGATGGCTTGGAGACTTGCTTTCCGCGAGGCTGTGCGCCGGCGTCGGTGGGATCGGAAACAATGACTTCGACATTCTGGTCGCTGCCTTCTCGAAGGGCGTCGCTGACATCCAGTGTAAACGAATCGTAGCCTCCTTGGTGAGTACCCACCTCTTTGCTATTGACCAGTACCCGCGTTCGCCAATCGACGGCCCCGAAGTGCAGCAGAACACGCTGGCCATGCCAAGATTTCGGTAGGGAAAAGGCCCTTTGATAATCGAGGGTGTCTAGTGGCTCGACCCTTTTACCGACTCCCGACAAAGCCGAGTCCACTGGGAAGGGAACCAGGATCTCGCCTAGAAAGTCCTCCTTCGAACGACTTCGTGGATGGAGCATCTGAAAGCGCCAAATGCCGTTCAGGTTGATCCACTTTTCTCGGACCATTTGGGGTCTCGGATATTCTGGATGCACGTTGTTCGGAGTGACATTTTTGGCCCATCTTGTCAGGAGATGTCCGGATACCGGCTTCCAATCGGCCTTGGCCATGCTAGGCCACGAAACCAGGACAAAAGCCAGGGAGAAGAGGTTAGGTTTCATAAACTGCCGGTCATGCTACCTATCCCTCGACGAGCCTCGCATCGAACCGTTCGGCAGACCGGTATAATATCGTAGGCCTAGTTGAGCATCCGACCTTCGCTTCGATCGTGATCCTTTTCCCGTTTGAGCGCTGACCGAGAATTCAGACAACTATTGCCTCAATAGCGCGGCGATGGCCCCGCACAAGGATAGATCGAATCAAATGAGTAGTACAAAATCACTTTACGTCGGCAATTTGCCTTATTCCATCACGGAAGAGCAGCTTGTTGAATATTTCAGCGCCTATGGGGGGCGCAACGCACGCATTATCGAGGGTCGCGGATTCGCATTCATCGATATCGATGGCGACCAGCTGGAAGCGGCGGTCTCCGACAAACACGATTCTGAAATGGATGGGCGCAAGCTGACCGTCAACGAAGCTCGTCCGAAGACCGATTCTCGTGGCGGCGGTAGTGGCGGTGGCTATGGCGGCGGTGGAGGCGGCCGTAGTGGTGGTGGCGGCGGCTATGGCGGCAGCGGTGGCGGCGGAGGCGGCTATGGTGGCGGCGGCGGCGGTCGTGGCGGCGGTGGCGGTGGCTACGGCGGTGGCGGTGGCGGTGGCCGTGGCGGCAGTGGCGGAGGTCGCGGCGGCGGACGGTCTGGCGGCGGACGCGGCTGGTAAGTCAGTCGACTTTCTAAATCAAATCCCGCTTGCTTCGGTAAGCGGGATTTTCTTGCATTCGGACAGGTTGATTAGCACTCGATCTGGTAAACTGCCAATATAAGCACTCCTAAAAAGGAGTTGCGAATATCCTAGGAGGACAAGATGAAGTTAAAGCCATTACATGATCGGATTATCGTTGAACCGGCCGCGAAAGAGGAAAAATCGGCGGGCGGAATTATTCTTCCGGACACGGCCCAAGAGAAGCCACAGCGCGGAAAAGTGTTAGCGGTGGGACCCGGCAAGAGGCTTGACAGCGGGCAAATCGCCCCGATCGACGTGAAGGTGGGGGATACCGTCCTATACGGCAAATACGGCGGAACGGAAGTCACCGTGTCAGGGACCGATTACACGATTTTGCGGGCTGAGGATGTACTCGCAGTCGTGGAAAATGTGAAAGTTCCGGCCGGAGCAGTCGCGTAGTTCGATTTACAAGCAAGTATTAAGGAGAAGGGAACAATCATGGCAGCAAAAGAATTAAAGTACCGAGATGAAGCGAGAAAACTACTCGAAAACGGGGTGGATAAGCTGGCAAACGCGGTCAAGGTAACGCTAGGCCCAAGAGGACGTAACGTCGTTTTGGAGAAGAAGTTTGGCAGTCCCACGGTCATTAACGATGGCGTCACGATCGCGAAAGAGATCGAGGTGGAGAACCGGTTCGAGAATATGGGCGCGTTGTTGATCCGGGAAGTGAGTAGCAAGACTAACGACTTGGCGGGTGACGGTACCACGACCGCTACCGTTCTCGCCCAAGCAATCTTCAAAGAGGGCTCGAGAAACGTGGCGGCAGGCAGCAACCCGACACAAATCAAGGCCGGAATCGACAAAGCCGTCGATGCCGTGGTGGCAGAGCTCACCAAGATGTCGACTCCCGTTAAAGGGAAAAAGGGGATTACTCAGGTAGCGACGATCTCCGCCAACGACCCCGAGATCGGTGGCCTTGTGGCGCAGATCATCGACACCGTCGGAAAGGATGGCGTGGTAACGGTCGAGGAGAGCAAAGGAACCGAAACCACACAGGAAATCGTGGACGGGCTCCAGTTTGACAAGGGTTATATGTCGCCCTACTTCGTCACCGATCCACAACGAATGGAAGTGATTTTCGAGGATCCGATGATCCTTTACTATGAGAAGAAAATCGGGAACGTCCAAGACCTTATTCCTCTTCTCGAAAAGGTGGTGCGGCTGGGACGTCCCTTCGTGATCGTGGCCGAAGACGTCGAAAATGAATGCCTCGCAACTCTGGTCCTCAACCGTATTCGGGGAAATCTGCCTCTAGCGGCGGTCAAAGCTCCTGGATTCGGCGATCGGCGAAAAGCCATGCTCGAAGACATGGCGATCCTGACCGGAGGACAGTTCATAAGCGAAGATCTTGGCATCAAGCTCGAGAATGTGACTACGGAAATGCTGGGAAGCTGCCAGAAGGTGGTAATCACTAAGGAAAACACCACAATTGTTGGCGGAAAGGGAGAAAAGCAAGCAATCAAGGGGCGGCTGAACCAGATTAAGGTCCAGATCGAGAACACAGATTCCAGCTACGACAAGGAAAAGCTGCAAGAGCGCCAGGCGAAGCTTTCCGGGGGCGTTGCCGTTCTCAAGGTGGGGGCCGCAACCGAAACCGCTTTGAAAGAGAAGAAAGCACGCATCGAGGATGCTCTTGCCTCGACTCGCGCTGCTCTCGAAGAAGGCGTGGTGCCGGGTGGAGGGACCGCGCTTATTCGCGCCGCTAAAGGCTTGGAAAAGCTCACCGGCAACGGCGACGAGACGATAGGCATCAATATCGTCCGCAAGGCGATCGAGGCTCCTTTGCGTACGATCGCTGAAAACTGCGGTTTGGAGGGCTCGGTGATCGTCGAGCAAGTAAAGACCGGCGGCCTCGGATTTAATGCCGAGACGCTCGGTTTCGAAGACCTTTCGAAGGCCGGTATCGTGGATCCGACAAAGGTTGTTCGGACGTGCCTCCAAAATGCAGCTTCGATCAGCGGGTTGCTCCTGATGACCGAAGCGGTGGTTGCTGAGCTTCCAGAGAAGGAAGACGAAGGCCACGGCCACCATCACTAAGCCTTGACTAGGGCCGGCACCTTGCCGGCCCTTTTATCTGCTTCAGAAGCCTTAAGTTCATCGTCTACGCGTCTGCGTAGAGATAGAACTCGTAAGGATGTGGCCTAAGATCAACCGCGTCACATTCGTTTTCAAGCTTAAACCCTATGTAGGTATCAATTAGGTCTTGCGTGAAAACGTCTCCCTTGAGGAGATATCCATGATCTTGTTTAAGGGCGTGAAGAACGGCCCGCAAAGATCCTGGAGTTTGGGCGATGTCCGCCTTCTCGAGCGGCGGTAACTCGTACAGGTCCTTATCGATGGGCTTGGGCGGCTCGATTCGATTTTGAATGCCGTCTAGCGCAGCCATCATGATGGCGGAAAATGCAAGATAAGCGTTTGCCGTGGGATCGGGCGCTCTAAACTCGATTCGCTTTGCCTTGGGAGACTTGCTGAACATGGGAATACGCACACATGCCGAGCGATTCCTGGCTGAATAAATGAGGTTGATGGGCGCTTCATACCCAGGCACGAGCCGACGGTAGCTGTTCGTCGACGGATTCGTAAAGGCAAGCAAGGAAGCCGCATGCTTCAAGATGCCACCAATTGAAAAGCGCGAAATCTCGGAAAGGCCGGCATACCCCGACTCTTCGTACATTTGGGTCTCGCCGTTCTTCCAAATGGAAAAGTGAACGTGCATACCGCTGCCGTTGTCGGCGAAAACCGGCTTAGGCATGAAAGTGGCGGCCAGGCCATATTGAGCGGCAATATTTTTGACCACGTATTTGTATTTCTGGACCTTATCCGCCATCGCCTTAAGGGTGTCGTAGCGCATGTCGATCTCGCACTGGCCAGGGCTACCGACTTCGTGATGGTGGACTTCGATGTGAACTCCCATGTCGATTAGGCTGAGCATCATGTCGCTGCGAACGTCTTGAAGGCGATCGGCGGGAGAAGTGGGGAAGTATCCGCCCTTTGGCCTGTGCGTGTATCCAAGTGACTCCGGATGGCCCGAATTCCAATAAGCTTCTTCGCTGTCGATTTCAAAGAACGCATGGCGCGGCTCGTAGCTATAGCGAAGCTTGTCGAAGAGAAAGAACTCCGCTTCCGGCCCAAAATATGCGGTATCACCGATCCCAGTGGTACGCAAATACTCCTCTGCCTTGTGAGCCACGTAGCGGGGGTCGCGGCTATATCTTTGCCTGGTAATTGGGTCCTCGATATCGCACACGATCACGGCGGTGGCATGCTCGCCGAAAGGGTCGAGGAAGAGTGAGCCAGCGTCCGGTATGAGAAGCATGTCGGACTCGTTAATGGATTGAAAACCACGGATGCTCGATCCGTCGAATCCGATCCCATCTTGAAAGAGCTCTTCCTTGAAATCGATGGAAGGGATGGTGAAATGGTGCCACATCCCGAACAGGTCGGTGAAACGGACATCGATCAGTTTCACATCGTTTTCCAGCACGAACTGAATTGCTTCCTTGGGTGTCATTTTTCTCTAATCCTCGATTCGGTCACGTTTGGTGCGATGCCAAAAGGGGAAAACGCCTCGCGGACTTGGTCCGCCAGGCGTCTTCGCATTCTTCCTTCGCTTCGTCGCGCTGGAATGCTAAGAGTATGCAAGATGCTCCGATCCGATTGCCATGCTCAAGAAAGGGACGGAACAAACGCTTGAAGCGCTTCGGGCAGAGATTTGGGCAAATGCATAATCGGTCGCAGACACCTTGATTCACGAGCCTGCGCGAAGCCGCCGTCCAGCAAAAAAAAAGCCCGCCATGGATGCGAACCTTGGCGGGCAATGGAACTCCTTGGTTACCTTGGCCGGCTTGAGGAATATTTCTTGGGAGATCCGTGCCGACTCTTTGCTCACAATATTACGCATTTGGGGCCTCAGGCGGTTCCTCAGTAGCATCCGAGCGTGGCATGTGCTTCCAGGTGGCGCAAGCCGCCCTACCTCTTCGAAACGGAATGGAGTTGATTCGTGCGCAAAATTTTTGGACACACGAGCGGGAAACGTGCCACGACAACTTCGAGGCAAGCTTGTTCGCGGACATTTTAGCTTCGAAATAGGGTAGTTTCCCAGTAGTCCTCTTACGAATACCACCTCCTTCGGATGGAAACCAGCCAGGCCAGACAGGCTTACTCGCACGATATTGAAGATCTCGAGCACGATTTGCTAGAAATGGCGAGCCGCGCCGAAAGCATGATTGGCGCATCTGTCGATTCTTTGTGTCGGCTGGACGTTCAGCATGCGCGAGACGTTCTCGACGCTGACGAGGAGATCGACAAGCGAGACCTGGATATCGAGACCAGGTGTCTGAGGCTTCTCGCCTTGCAGAATCCAATAGCAGGAGACTTTAGGGTCATTGGCACGATTCTCAAGATCATCACGGACATCGAAAGAGTTGGCGATCTGGCCGTGGATATTGCCAAATGCGGTCTTAAGATCGAAAAGGAAATGGGGGGCACCTCCTTCATCGATTTTCCACGTATCGCGACTGTAGCGAGAGCTATGTTTCGGGAGGCACTCGAGGCATTCGTCAAGCGCGACATGGCTCTTGTCGCTCACGTGGGTCGGCTGGAGGATCAAGTGGACGATCTCTACCGCGAGATCCGCGAGCAAATTCATGAGAGGATGCGCCATACCCCCGAGGAAGTCGTCGCCTCGAGCTGGCTCCTCCTCGCCCTCCATCACATCGAGCGGACGGCCGATCATGCGGTCAATATCGCCGAACGAGTCGGGTTTATGGTAACCGGTCGCCTCGAACGGCTCTCTGACCGGTCTGTTTAGCTTATCGGATCGCCTCTTCCGTGACCGAATCGAACAGATGAAGCTGACTTAAGTTGATGCTGAACTTGGTCTTTTGCCCCTCCTCGATCTTGGTGCCGCTATCGATGGTTGCTAGAAGGTTGTGGATACCGGTGAACAGATAAGCCGTGTATTCGGGTCCCAAGGGTTCGAGCACGTCTACTTTTGCCTCGAAGGTGTTTTGTGGCTCTGAGGCAATAGGATTGTTAAGAGCGGCATCGAAAATCGCCTCCGGCCGGATTCCCAGGACCATGCTTTCTCCGACCCTCGAAGCGGCGGGATGGGTGGATGGCAGCGGGAAGCGGAAGTCGGTTGCGTCGACAAACGTGTTCTCGCCTTCGCGAACGATCGTGGTATCGAGAAAGTTCATGGGAGGCGAACCGATAAAGCCCGCGACGAATTTATTGGCGGGCTTGTTGTAGACAGTCTCCGGTTCATCGCATTGCTGGAGAATGCCGTCCTTCATGACCGCGATACGCTGACCCATCGTCATCGCTTCGACCTGGTCGTGAGTGACGTAAACTGTGGTGATTCCAAGTTGGCGATGAAGGCGAATCAGCTCGGCACGAGTTTGGATTCGCAATTTCGCATCGAGGTTGGAGAGCGGCTCGTCCATCAAGAAAACTTTCGGCTTGCGGACGATGGCGCGACCCAGAGCGACCCGTTGGCGCTGGCCTCCCGAGAGCTCCTTGGGACGCCGATGAAGCAAGCCATCGATGCCCAGCATGGCGGCGGTTTCCTTGACCCGACGGTCGATGTCGGCCTTGGTTCGGCGCGTATCCGCCATGTGGGAAACTTGCCAGAAGAAGCCCTTGAGTTCGCGGAGGCGTAGCCCGAAGGCGATGTTGTCATAGACCGTCATGTGCGGATAGAGGGCGTAGTTTTGGAAGACCATGGCGATATCGCGATCTTTGGGGGGAACGTCGTTGACGCGGTTATCGGCGATGCAGATATCTCCTGCGGTCGCCTCCTCCAATCCCGCGATCATGCGCAATGCGGTGGTTTTGCCGCATCCCGATGGACCGACAAGAACCATGAATTCCTTGTCTTTGATGTCGAGATCGAGATGATCGACCGCTCTGACGTCTTTACCAAAAATCTTGGTAACTTCTTTAAACGCGACTCCTGCCAAACCCACGCTCCTCGTGCAATCCGATTCAGTATAACCGAGCGCCGCGCTTGAGCAGACGGCTTTGCAATCGAATGCCCTGATTGATTTCGATCGTTCGAGTCACATTGAGGACGAAAATGTGACGGCCGCTTGACACATGTAACTGCCTCCTGTATACTAATTATCGGAGGTAGAAATGAAAGTCCTATGATTAGTATCACTCGGAATTCTGAGCATCACCGGTGCTCTAGCGCAACACCCGGCTCCAAACTGGCACTTCCTAGCAAGTAACAGCGTTGAGGTCTGCTCCTGTGATGGCAACACCCACATCGTATCTGGCTCAACTACCAACTACACGGGATGGTTGACTCCTGGTGGACCTTGTTCAAGTTCGGGAGCTCCGTGCCCCTGGAACTATTATGGACAGCATACATACACTTGGAGTTATACAATTCCGGCTGGCTGTTGCATGGCCGGGTACAGCGTTTACTCGCACTGTAATCCCGAAGTGCAGATTCCCGTATGCACAGGCGGTTCCTGCGCTGCCACGACGAATCCATACAATGAGACTGTCTTCATTCCTGGGGATCTAACTGCCTGTCCAGTGCCTTAAAAGGAGCACAGAAATGACCAAATTCATCTATTTTCTCGTTTCGGTGTCATTGAGCCACTCCGTTCAGGCGCAAGGCCAGACAAGCGACTTGCACAACATCAAGGATAAGTGGACTCACAAACTACAAGGCTTTTTTGCGAAAGACCCGAGGGCCGTCATCATCGACCTCGACTTAACGAAAGGCATCCCAAACGATCTAGTCTACAATCCTTCCTTTCCCAGTATTTCGTACTCGACTCTGGGAGCGACCACGGGTAACAAGTGGTTTTTGCAAGATGAAGCACTGATTTTCACTCAGAACCGGGATATATACGGCCGACTAACGAGGGATGCTTCGATAGCATCCTGGCTCAGCACTCTCGGGGAGCCTGACTCTCAGGCTCTAATGAACGAGGGCTTGTCCCTGTCCTCGATCGATGATCGCGGCGTCCAACTTCTGCTCCAACTTGCCACCGAGGTAACTCCCGGATTGGAATCGGCCATGCTGACCAGCCCTGACGTAACTTCGATTCAAGTGAAATTCATGCCCATGATCCGGGGTGTAAGGGAGGCGGACTCCTCGACCTTCTTTCGTACCCTGCCAACCAAGTATTCGGCGGACGGGCTCGCCAATCCGAACGCCAGAATAATTAGGCGCGCGCAGCCGGCCAACATGGCAAAGCCGGCAGATGGAGAGCTTGATTTTGGGGAAGGCGCTATTTGCACCCTGTCCGAACTACAAGTTTTAGTGGGTAAGAAGAAGGCGCCTTTCTCTTTTGATCGGCGCCTCGGAACGAGCACCTATTTCGTGAAGGGAAAGTTCGGGCCTGATGCGTTTCTCAAAGACCTGACCTTAGCGTCTAACGTTCCTTCAATATCCTCGGCAACCAGCTTAAAACCTGATATCCGAACGAGAGTCGAAGGGGTTCTTAATGGGCCGTGGCACCCGGCAACGGGACAAGATGTTTTGGTTAACCCTACTTCAAAGTATAGCCCGGACGACTTTTTGAAGTGCCGCTCGGGAACTGCCTCCGAACTTCTTGGAGGCGATCCTTATTGGAGCAAATTCATGGATGTTTGTCGCTTGGGACCTAGCGATTCGATTACCCTTGAGCCGGGAATAGCGATCGTGATCAATTGCGGCAACTCGCGCTATGACCCGTCTTTTGCCACGACCGTTGAAGGTAAACCATTTCCGGCACGAGTGCGAAACCGGATTGTATATATTGTATCGCGATAGGGAATTCTGAAGGTTAAGTGTTCGGAGAGAAGGAGGCCCGAGCTATCGCCTCCTTCTCTAGGCACCGAACTGCTTTACGTTCCGGTCCAGATTGTCTGATCGACGAACGAGCGCCAGGTGTTGGTGAACACGGGGCCGTCGGCGCGAATGCGAACCTGCATCCGCACAAGACGATTGGCGTCGATATAGGCAGGAGGTCCGGTAATCGGGGCGACCACGACCGAGTCGGTAGTCGTCGCCGGACGGGTGTCGAGGTTCGTGTAGCTGCTAGTCACGAAGTTAAATGCATCGACCCGCTGGGTTAATCCAGTGATCGAAACATGATTCTCTACCTGTACCGAGAGAGTGACGACCAAAGTGGGAGCATGGCCTTCGACGATCAAGGTAATCGGGGATTCGGTTCGCAAGGCAGTAACGCCATTGCGAATCACCATATATTGGTCGTCGCTGCTGGTCAGCTCGGGCAAGCCGCCGCTTTCACGAACGCCTCGAAACACGTTGAAGTTATCCGGAGGAATGGTAAAACCACCGCCGCCTGGATTCGTCATCTCCATGTCGTCCATGTCGATGAAGCCGCCGAATCTGTTGGCGGCTATGACATCGACATGTCCCAAAGGGACCGTCGATTGCCATCCGTTCCATGTCCAGCTACCGTTCGTGGGAGCGGTTACCGGCAGGGTGCCGATGAGCGTGTTGCTCATGTCATAGAACGTGGCCACCGCGTCTGGCATATCGGTGTTGGTGCACCAATAGCCTCCGAACTTGGAAGCGCCTCCTGGGAAAACGTAGCTTTGGTTGCAGCCCGCTCCGCCCATGAAGACCTGGCCGGTGCGAGCGAAGGTCACTCCGAAGAACGACCAGCTACCGGTGATGAGAAGGTTGGGAGCTCCGATGGAGTCGATATGGTTCGATCCGCCGAACACTTGATAAGTACCGAGGAATTGTCCACGGGGTTGAGTTTCGAAACTATCTGATAGATCGCCGGTAAACGGGCCGATGGCCGTCACCTGCGTATGGGCCACGGCGGCCAAGCCGAACGCAGCCACGACGAGTAATGCTTTTCGATGCATGTTGCCCTCCTTAAATTAAGGAACAGAGTTAAGTCCTGAGTCAAACGCTTGGTTTTACTCGGACCTCTGCATTCAGTATAACAACAAAAGCGGATTAGTTCCGAAGTTTTTAGCAGGATTTGCTTTGTGTTGCGCTTGGAGCCGATGACCGGATTCGAACCGGTGACCTATTGTTTACGAAACAATTGCTCTACCACTGAGCTACATCGGCTAGGGCTACCTCTAGATTATAGGCCTTTTAAGCTTGAATTCTCAAGAGACCGCAGTACGAACGACTTGTTCCCGCCGGTCAAGAAACTAGGACCTCAGGCCACTTATTTTTTTGAGTCCATGTAAAGGAGAAATCTCATGGCTGAACAGATCACCCAAGCACCTCGGCCACCTCAGCATCAAGAGCATCAACCTGGCATAGAATCGGAGATGCGCCCCCCAGCCTGAAGCGGAATCGTCGCGGCCGAGGAGTTCGCGCCTTAACGGCTAGGCTAACCATTTATGGAGTTTCGCCGATCATTTGGGAGTCGCCCGCGTACTCCCAAACATATGAATGTCCTCGAACACTCCAGATTTTTCCAGCGATTGTTATATTTTCAGCCCTGGTACAGCGATAAGTCGATCGCTCGTATCGGTGGACGAAACCTTGGAGGTGGATTCCTAAACAATGTGGCCAAGAGCCTGCTAGAAGTTGACGAAGACCAATGTCTGGACCAAGATTACTCTCAGTTCGAGATCGTATTGTGTATGATCGACTACCGCGTCAACAAGAACTGGGCTGACCTCCTCAAGTCGATCTGTCGCTGCTCCGGAACAATTGCTCTGGCTTTTCCGGTTGTGGAGGGCGATCTGCACCATCGAGCACAGGAGCTTGAAGAACACTTTCCAAACCGGACGATTCGATTTCTAGCGCAAAGCTCCGCCTGGCCGGGCTGCATTTGTGAGAAAGCTCCGGAAGCGGGTGAAACCGCGATTGCCGTAATAGGCGACGACCCACTCCCGAATTGGCCGTCCATCGGAGTCAGCATCCCCACCCATAACGGCTCCAGCC
>JBBREX010000076.1:0-12539 GCA_038225245.1 Fimbriimonadales bacterium
GCTTCTTACAGGAAGCCTTGGGAGCGCCGAGATTTTTGCACGACGAAGTATCCGAGCGCGAATTGATGCCTGGGATGGCGATCGGTTTGGCCTGGACGCCCGTCGGTGGCGACGTGCTTTTCATCGAAACGGCTAGCATGCCGGGCCATAAAGGCTTGATCGTTACGGGCCAGCTCGGCGATGTGATGAAAGAGAGCGTCACGGCGGCGATGAGCTACGTGCGTAGCCACACCGCAGCTCTCAGAATTCCTTCAAATTTTTATGAAAACGCCGAATTCCATGTTCATGTTCCGGCGGGGGCGGTGCCCAAAGACGGGCCGAGCGCGGGCATCACCATGCTGACCGCTTTGAGCTCCCTTTTGACTGGGCGGCGAGTGAAGCATCGGCTGGCTATGACCGGCGAAGTGACTCTGTCGGGGCAAGTGCTACCCGTGGGAGGGATCAAAGAGAAGATTCTAGCCGCTCACCGGGCCGGGGTTCGTACGCTCATCCTTCCTGAAGACAACCAAAAAGACTATCTGGAAGACGTGCCGAAGGAGATCCGCGAACAGCTTAAGGCACATTTTGTGCGCGATGCGGGCGCCGTTCTCCGGCTGGCCTTGGAATCGGCAAAGCCAAGAGTTCAAGCCTAACTTACTCTTCGCCTACTTCCACCTGAATCCCGATGGTGGCGATAACTTTGGCTGCATTGCGACACTCCCTTTCGCCGCCGTGGTGGACGACCGATTTCCCGAGGTGGTCAATCTCCCACGCCTCCATGTACGCTTCATCGAGCGAGCAAGCAGTCGCTATCATCAAGATGGAAACCACTTCATCGTAGGTATTCACATCGTTGTTGAATACGGTTACGATCCATCCCCCTCCGGTACGCGGATCAACGACCTGCTCGAGCGGCCGCTCGATCGTCGTACTCCCTTGCCACAAAGGCATCGTTAATCGTTCCATTCGGGAAGAACTTCAGTCTTGACACCGATGGTGGAGATGACCTCGGCCGCCCGAAGGCATTCGTCTTTAAGAGCGAAATGCACGCAAGCTTTGCCGAAGGTGTCCGCCTCCCAAGTTTCGATGCTCGCTTCCTGCAAATCGCATCCGGTAGCCGCCATCAGGACGAGCACCACGCTTTGATATGGCGTTTGATCGTTGTTATAAATAACGGTCATCCATCGACGGGTGTCGACTGGAACATCGGTTAGTTGCCTTTCATCTATTACTTGGCTCATCGGCGAAGTTTCGAGTTTAAGATTGTACGGTTATTGTACGCTATCTCGTTTCCATGATAGTGATTTCCATTGAATGGACGTGATGAGAAGGGCCGCTAACGCGAGAACGGCAACCCACAAACCTAAAACGAAACCGGGAGCTTGATATCGAAGCTCGATCGAATGGCCACCACGGCCTAGAGCAAGCCGTATCCAACGGCCAGGAGGAATCGAAGCCCGTTTGCCATCGATCCTGGCCGACCAGCCCTCCATATTCCGCTCTTTGACCGTGAGCTCTCCTGGACCAGGCGCTTTTATGTCTAATCGACCGAATCCCTCGTGGATAATGGGGGCCGGGCCATTTTCCGTGTAGGCTCTGCCTCTTGTGGCCAAACGGTATCTGAAGTAGCCGCGATCTTGCCCGAATGGCGTCCCTAGGGCCGTAATTGGCGTCATGCTCCAAATCTCGTCGACGCCCGCCTCGGAGAGCCTGCCCAAATCGGCGCTCGGCTTGATGAACATCATGTTTCCGTTCGCTTGGGGAGCCGGATCCTGGCCATCGATTTCATGCAGTAAGGCCACCGTGTCCCTATGAAGCAATGAATCATATCCGGCGACATCGTGTAGTCGCAAAATGGTGGCGGTATTCGGAGGCAAGAGTGCGGGAGCCGCCTGCAATAGATCCCATCGTTCGTTGACGGCGGCGATTCGCCCGCTCTCCTGAACTACTTGCTCGAGCGGCTTTCCAGTCCTCACGAAGCATGGCCCAATCTGAGCGGCAAGGACGGCGATGGCGGACAGAGGCATCACAAGCCAACGGACTTTGCGGCCCAGGATCTGGAAAGCGACAATGGAAACTACCGCGATAAAGGCTATAAGCGCTGGCCGCTGGTTGCTGAAATAAGGGCTCAGGTCTTCTTGAATCAAGGACTTCGCAAGGAGAGGAGCATATTCCGAAGCTATGACGCCGAGCAAGCAAAGCCCGGCCGCCCAACATAAACGGGACCTTCGAAGGCTGAGATTGGGCCGAACACCTAGCCCCGCGACGACCGATAACCCCAACACAAATAAGACCCCGATACGCGCCGGAGAACCTGTAGAAGACCATCCGGGAAGAAGGAAGAAAAATACGCGATTCAGAGGTGTTCCAAGAGCAAAGAGAAGGGATAGTAAAGCAAGAGCGAGCATGGGCCCGAGCTTTTTGAACCCGATACGCCGATAAGGCACTAGGGCAAGTAGAAAAATGACGATCAAGCTCGGGCCAAGTGCAGATTCGGCGTAGTTCGCGCCTCTTTTGATTAAAGGCGGCCAATAGGAAGATACAAGTAAACGCGTACCTCCGTGGTCGGCGAAAACGTTAGGATCACCCAACGCTTTCGAATTGAGCAAGACAGGGAGCTCGAAAGGTTTCAGGGCGCTTGCGATGTACGCCTGGTAGCCTTGCTCGTCAGGAACATTTTGCCGATGAGAGAACCGGCTGTACGAGAAAACGGGCAACAGCTGGGGCATCGCAAGGCAGGCTCCCAACAGCAGTGCACCAACTGCGGCACCAGGAATGATGACGGGTCGTTTTAGGGAGAACGTCAGCAATAAAAGAATCAATATGGCGGCCATTAACCCATAAGCGGCGAATTGTAAATGTCCTGCCATAAGCATCATCGCCGTGGACACCGCCAATCCGGCGAATGACCGGCCGGTCTGTCGCCGAAACATAGAGTAAACGCAGGAAAGTACCCACGGTATCCAGGCACACGTGGAAATCACGCTTGGCAGGGCCGTCCAAGCGAGCATAAAGGCAGACAGGGAAAAGCAAGCTCCTGCTACTGCGGCGCCATTCCTGGTCGCCCCCACGGACCGAGCGAGCACATAGCACCCAAGGCCGGCCCAGGATAGGTGCAGCCATGCGAGAAGCGTCATAGCGAGCGCGGTGGGCAAGTGGAACAGTCCGGCTAAGATATGGGGCGGATAAAGTCCCCCCGATTGTGAGTTAGCCAGTAGCGGCGTGCCGCAAAGCTGATAGGGATTCCAAAACGGAACTTCGCCTTGCCCCCAAGCTCGGAAAACAAGATCGCGCCAGCCATAGAACTGAAGGACACCATCCGCCTGCAGGACATCCCAAGGCTGATCCGGAGCAGGTCCGTTCCAGGGGGCCATTTGGCGGATTTGATTGAAGGGTCCGATCGCTTCACCTAGAAACACCGCCCGCCAAAGAGGGATCAATGGGATCAAAAAGAGGAAAATGGCCGGTGCGAAGCGTCTCAAACGCGCCATGAACCTTCAGGATACCGGGGCCTCGTCTTCCCGGCATTTAACCCTTAACGTTTATTTGAAGCTTCTACGAATGATGTTCCATTGGAGCGAGCCCGGGAGATGTCATTCTGAGCCCGCGAAGAATCTCGGCTTCTCTTCGCTGAGGCCAAGGCAGAGATCCTTCACTGCGCTCAGGATGACACAGCCCTATTTGCTGACATCATGCTTGAAATTCTCGGCCCGATCGGCGGCGAGCCAAGCGGCGAGGTAGTACAGCTTCGCCGTGTTCGTCAACTTCTCGAAGTTGATTTTCTCGATTGTGTCCGTAGGCTGGTGGTAGTCCTTGTGGAATCCGCTGAAAACAAACGCGATGGGAATCCCCTTGGCGGCGAAGTTATAGTGGTCGCTTCGAGTGTAGACGCCTTCTTCGCCATACATAAAGCGAAAGTTTACGTACTTATTCACGTCGAGGATATGCTGATGAAGCTCGGTGGAAATGCGTTTGCTGCCGACCAGATTCATGGTGTCGGTGTTGTTTTCTGGCTTTTCGGTTTGGGTTTCTTGATTGCGTCCCACCATGTCCATCTGCAATTCGCAAATCATATGATCGTTCGGCATAATCGGATGATTCGCGTAGTAGCCGGAGCCGATCAATCCCATTTCTTCGCCGCAAAAAGCCATGAACAGGACGCTACGCTTGGGCTTTGCCTGGTTGAGCGACATCGCCCGCGCGATTTCGAGAAGAGCAGTGGACCCGGAACCGTCGTCATCGGCGCCCGGATAGATCACTCCGTTGTTGATGCCGAGATGGTCGAGGTGGGCGCCTAGACCGACGACTTCCGATTTCAATGCGGGATCAGAACCTTCGAGCAAACCGACCACGTTGGGCACGCCAAAGTTTTCCTTTTGAACGGAGGCATGCAGACTCGCCGAGGCTTCCGACTCCTTTATTTCGAGGGCGGAGCCGGCAGCCGCCTCCAGGGCGAAGCCTCGGCCGATTCCGAGCTTTTCGGCAAGGGCGGAAGCATCGGCTCGGCTGACCGTAGCTCTTAACACACCATTTTTTCGCGCCTCCGCTTGATTGCCGGATAGGTAGCGCACGCTCCATCCCTCACCCGGACTGGGTTCCCCTATGATGAGCACCGCCAAAGGCTCGCCAAGGAAAAGCTGGCGACGCAGGGAGTTACCTACCTGCTTCACATTCACGATAACGATCTTGCCCTTGATGGCATCCTCGCTCTCCAGCTTGGCGTCTGCGGAGGCGGCTTTTATGAAGACCGCCTTTGCCTCGGCATGGGCATCTTCTTCGATTCCCCGAAAGGCCAGACCTTTTGCAACCTTCGTGCCTCCAACGTCTATCCAGCTTGTTTCGGGCACAGAGCGAATGCGCATAAAGGGAACATTCTGGAAATAGGTGCCCTTGTCACCTATGGGCTTGAGACCGAATTCCTTGAACCTTGCGGCCATGAAATTTGCCGCCTTCTGGAACCCTGGCTGACCCGTACCCCGTCCCTCGAATTCCTTGCTCGACAGGGTGCCAAGCCATTTTCTCGCGTCCTCTTGAGTGATCGAATCAAAGCCCTTCTTCAGTTTTGTTGGCACTGGAGCGGAACCCGGATATTGGGCAACAGCGCTCAAGGCGACGACGGGCAGGAGGACAAGGGCAAGAACCTTTCGCATTAATGGCATTACGGTGAATACCTTCGACGGCGGGGCCGGAGTTCCTTTAGGCAATGCTAAACTAAATTCGCTGAATGAAGCACCAAAAGGTTCTCGTGGTCGACTTCGGAGGCCAATACACGCAACTGATCGTTCGCAGGGTCCGCGAGCTTGGCGTCTATAGCGAAATGGTGCCCTGGAATAGTCCTTCCGGCTTGAACTTGTGCGGCGTTCACGCAATTATCTTGTCCGGAGGGCCGATGTCGGTGCTGGGTGGGGGAGCGCCGTCTTTCGATTTCGAGACGGCCAAAGGCTTGCCGATATTAGGGATTTGTTATGGCCACCAATTGATTGCCCATAAGCTGGGCGGCAAAGTCGAAAAGACCGATCAACGCGAGTATGGGCGGCAGCATTTGACGGTCGAAATAAACCAATCACTCGTCGATGATCTTGCGAGCGATCAGGTGTGGATGAGCCACGGCGATCGGGTGCTCGAAGCCCCTCCCGGCTTTGCTCGTACGGCGAACACCAAGACATGCGAAATCGCCGCGTTCGAAAACAATGAGACGAGAGTTTATGGCGTTCAATTTCACCCCGAAGTCAGCCATACGCCGGATGGAAAGACGATTCTCCAGCGCTTCTTATTTGATAGAGCGGGCCTAAAGGGGGACTGGACGAGCGAGAGTTTCGTTGAAGAAGCGGTCTCGCGAATACGCGAAGAAGTAGGCGATAATCGAGTCCTCTGCGCGGTCAGCGGCGGAGTCGATAGCTCCGTGGTCGCGGCGTTGATGAGCAAAGCCGTGGGTGACCGGGTGACTTGCGTATTCGTTGACCACGGCTTGCTCCGGAAGGGCGAAGCGGCTCAAGTCGTCGAGACATTCTCCGGGCACTTTCACCCACGACTGATCGAGATCGATGCGAAAGAGCAATTCTTCAATGCGTTGAGAGGGGTCATCGATCCCGAGCAAAAACGCAAGATCATCGGGAACGAATTCGTACGGGTTTTCGAGCAACATGCCGATGAGCTGAAGGGCTGCGATTTCCTGGCTCAGGGCACGCTCTATCCAGACGTCATCGAGTCTGGATCGCCAACAGCGGCAAAGATTAAGACCCACCACAACGTCGGAGGCTTGCCGGATTGGATGCGGCTCAAAGTGATCGAGCCATTGCGATGGCTCTTCAAAGACGAAGTTCGCGAAGTGGGGCGAAAGGTGGGTCTGCCTGCTGAAATGGTCGATCGAGAGCCGTTTCCTGGTCCCGGGCTAGGAGTTCGGATTTTGGGCGAGGTCACCCCAGAGCGCGTGGCGATCGTGCAGGAAGCGGACTGGATTTTCCGCTCAGAGCTGCGCTCGCGCGACTTAAACAAGGGAATATGGCAAAGCTATGCTGCACTGCTGGATGTTCGAAGCGTTGGCGTAATGGGCGATGAGCGCACCTACCAGCAGCCGATCGTCCTACGCGCGGTGGCAAGCGAAGACGCAATGACGGCTCATGCCGTTGACCTGCCTTTCGACGTCCTCGATTGGATCGCGACGCGAATCGTAAACGAAGTTCCGGGAGTGAACCGAGTTCTTTACGATTTGACCAGTAAGCCGCCCGCCACCATCGAATGGGAGTGATCCGCACGCGTAGAAAACGTTGGGCTTATGCTTGTTCAATATGACAATCCTTTCGTCCTCGGAAACGCCTTTGAGCCCAAGGGCGATCAAGAAAGCGCGATTTCTACCCTTGTCGATGGATTAGACACTGGCTACCGGTTTCAAACCCTACTGGGGGCGACTGGTACCGGAAAAACCTTCACCATGGCCTCGATCATCCAGCGAGCACAGCGGCCCGCCTTGATCATGGCCCACAACAAGACGTTGGCGGCCCAACTATGTCAAGAATTCCGCGCTTATTTTCCCGAAAACTCCGTGCAGTATTTCATCAGCTATTACGATTATTATCAGCCCGAAGCTTATGTGCCCGGCTCGGATTTGTATATTGAAAAGGACTCCAGTGTAAATGAGGAAATCGAGCGCTTACGACATGCCGCTACCCAAGCTTTGTTATCGCGTAGGGATGTAGTTATCGTGGCATCAGTGAGCTGCATTTACGGCTTAGGGTCGCCAGACACCTATGCAGAAAGCGTGATTACTTTCGAGACCGGCATGACGTTCGATCTCGACGAAGCTCTGGCAAAGCTTGTCGCCATGCAGTTCACGCGCAATGATATGATTTTGCAACGCGGGACGTTTCGCGTTCGAGGAGATACTTTAGAAATCCAGCCAAAGGACGAGGAGATCATTACTCGTGTCGAGTTCTTCGGTGATTCTGTGGAGCGAATCCGGTTATTCGATCCACTAACTCAGGAAGTGCTCGACGAGCCAACAAAATGTAGCGTTTTTCCGGCAACCCACTATGTTACGCCCTGGGAGAGGCTCGACTCCGTGATTACTCAGATCGAGGACGAGAAAGAAGCTCAGTGCGCGCTCTTTGTGGAACAAGGGAAGTTGCTGGAAGCACAAAGGCTTCGACAGCGAGTGGAATTCGACATTGAGATGATGCGGGAAGTGGGATATTGCAATGGTATCGAGAACTATTCACGCTATTTCGACGGCCGATTGCCCGGGGATGCTCCGTTTACCCTTCTTGACTTCTTACCCAGCGATGCCATTGTATTCATCGACGAAAGCCACCAAACATTGCCACAGATTCGGGCTATGTACAACGGAGATCAACAGCGAAAGTCGATCTTAGTGGACTATGGCTTTCGCTTGCCAAGCGCGCTCGACAATAGACCGCTCAAATTCGAAGAGTTCCTTGGAAGGGTCCCCCAGGTCGTATTCGTCAGCGCGACGCCAGGACCTTTCGAAAGGGAAAACCAGAGCCAGGAAGCTCAGCAGATTATTCGCCCCACGTATCTGCTGGATCCGGAGATCGATGTTCGTCCGACGAAGGGCCAAATCGACGACTTGATTCATGAAATCCAACAACGCATTACGAGTAAGCAACGAGTTTTGGTGACCACCCTGACAAAGAAGATGGCGGAAGATTTGACCGCCTATCTTCAAGATCTGAACATTCGCGTTCAGTATATTCATTCAAATGTGCATTCATTGGAGCGTCCCGAGATTTTGCGCGATCTGCGGTTAGGAGTATACGATGTTGTTATCGGCGTTAATCTATTACGCGAAGGGCTCGACTTGCCCGAGGTTTCGTTAGTCGCCATTCTGGATGCCGATAAGGAGGGATTTCTAAGGTCTAATACTTCCTTGATTCAGACTATTGGCAGAGCGGCACGAAACATCGACGGAAAGGTGATTATGTACGCCGATAATATGACGGGGTCGATGCAAAGCGCAATCGACGAAACGGACCGCCGACGGGAAGTGCAGAAATCTTATAATCGGGAGCATAACTTTGCTCCGACAACGGTCGATAAAGCGGTAAGGGAAACGGTCCGGTCATACGATGCAGTAGCCGAGCTTTCTGCGCAATACAGCGCGGAAACAACCGAAAAACTTGGCAAAGATGGGGCACCGATCCGGTTAGAAGATTTGCCAATTCTCATCGGATCCCTCGAACGAGAGATGAAAGACTTGGCAAAGGCCATGGAATTCGAACGAGCGGCGGAAGTAAGAGATGAAATTCAGAAGCTACGGCAGCTCATGGGGACGGCCGACGGACGGTTAGGTAGCGGTAAGAGGCGATTGCGACGCCCGTCCGTGCGGCGCTAAGCGACTTTTTTGAAGATAAGGGCGACGTTGTGGCCGCCGAATCCGAACGAGTTTGAGAGGGCGGCGCCGAATTCTGCTTTTCTCGCCACATTAGGAACGTAATCGAGATCGCAATCGGGATCGAGCTTTTCCAGGTTTACCGTCGGCGGAAGCATGCCGTCCCGCATGGCGAGAAGGCAGATCGCCGCCTCGATCGCACCGGCCGCGCCAAGCGTATGGCCGATCATGCTTTTTGTGCTGCTCACCGGGATCGCCATGGCGGCATCTCCAAAAGCACGCTTGATTGCCATTGTTTCCAGACGATCGTTCAGAGGCGTAGACGTTCCGTGAGCATTGATGTAGCCGATCTCCTCTGGCTTCATATCCGCATTCTTAAGAGCCTTGCGCATGGCTCGATAAGCTCCGTCCCCCTCGGAATCGGGAGCCGTGATATGATAGGCGTCTCCGCTCATCCCATACCCTGCGATCTCGCCGTAGAGATGCGCGCCCCGAGCTTTCGCGAAATCATAATCTTCGAGCACCAGGACGGCGGCCCCCTCGGCGATGACAAAACCATCGCGGTCGGCATCGAAGGGCCGAGAAGCGTGAAGGGGGTCGTCGTTTCGAGTCGTCATCGCGCGCATTGAGGAAAAACCGGCGAGCCCGATTTCATTAATGGGTGCTTCCGTTCCTCCTGCGAGCATGGCGACCGCATCGCCGCGCTTGATGATGTGATAGGCGTCACCGATCGCGTTTGCGCCAGTTGCGCAGGCGGTCACCACACAATTATTCGGGCCTTTCAGTCCTTGCTGGATCGATACATAGCCGGAAGCCATATCGGGAATCATGTAGGGCACCAAGAATGGCGACACGCGACTTGGGCCGCCTTCCACTTGACGCCGGTGCTGCTCACCCAAAAAGGTGAGGCCTCCGATCCCAGAGCCAATAAGCACTCCGAACTCGTCGGCAAGTTCTTCGTCGACGACGATCTTCGAGTCGTCCATCGCGAGCTTGGCGGCGGCGACGGCGAAGGCGATAAAGCGGTCGATGCGTCGAGCTTCCTTCTTATCCAGCCATTGTTCGGCATCGAAGTCTTTGACCTCGGCGGCAATTTGGGTACTGAATTCGCTCGGGTCCAGGAGGCTGACCCGCGCAACTCCGGATTCGCCGGCGAGCATGCGCGGCCAGAAAACGTGGGTGCCGATGCCGAGAGGCGTCACCGCTCCAATGCCGGTGACAACGACCCGACCTGAGGGCCGGGATAACTCGGACATTATTTCTGTTTGCCCGTAATGTAATCGACGGCGTCTTGGACGGTCTTGAGGCTCGTCACATCATCGTCCGGAATATCGATTCCGAATTCTTCTTCGAATGCCATGACGAGCTCGACAACGTCTAACGAGTCGGCTCCCAAGTCCTCGGTGAAGGAAGCAGTTGGCACCACCTCTTCATCTTTCACCCCCAGTTCTTCGACCGTCACCTTTTTCACTCGCTCAAAAACGTCTTCAGCCATTGCATCACCATACCTTTGCGGGGAGGCATACCTCAAGAGAGAGCCGGGTCCAAATCGCTCATCTCGACGGCTTCGCCACACACATCACCTCCCCTGCCGCCGAAACGTCCGCCGATATCGACCTCAAGTATCTTCTTTGTAGATTCCTGGATTGAAGTATTTGAACCTCGCTTAGACCAAGGGGCTCGAGAAACGCAACGATGTCTTTAGGATCGAGGCCCCAAAGAAAGGGTTCTCCTCGAAGCTTCAAGAACCAATCCACCCAAGGGGCTGAGCGCTTAAAGCCAGGCTTTCCATTTGTTTGAAGGTCCATAAACGTGAAGATGAGGCGCCCCAGGTTTGTTTGGTCCGCAAGAGCTGATAGCAAGTCCTGGACGGTTGTTTGTGGCAGGTACATGAAGAGTCCTTCGGCGACGCCGATTGTCGGCATGTTTTCGATGCCCGTCTCAAGTTCATGGGCCAAATCCGCGGAGATGAAGTGCAAATTCGCACCGGCAAGTCCGTGTTTTTCGATAGCGGCCCGCTTGCATGCCTGAGTCGCCGGATGATCGATTTCGACGAAAAGAACCTCTGGAAATTCTCGATGAAGCCGAAGGGCCAGAGTGTCAAAGCCGGCACCAAAAATCACAACCTGCTTGGACCCCGCGGCGAGGCACTCACGCACGAAATCTTCTATCGCCTTTTTTCGAAGCAAGTAGTGCAAGCTCATGCCAGGAATGGTCAGACGCTCGACTAAGCTGCCGACCTTTCTTGCTACGGGGAAACGTAGCGCGTTGGAAGTCAATCTTGCCCAAGTTGAAGACTCTGCCAATAACTTTGTTGTGATGCCAATCGCCTCGGACGGAACCAACGATCCGTATTCAGGGTCGTAAGAGGCAAGAATTGCGCCTAAAGCCACTATCTGAGCGGTCGAGCTTGGCTTAGGATCGCCCATGGACTTAAGCGAACATCGCCTTGTAATGCCGATACCACTCGCTCTGAAACCGCTCTCGAGGATCGTAGGCAAGCTTTTTTCTTAAGAAGTCTGCAAATTGCGGATAGCAAGCCTGGACTTGATCTTTGGTGGCCCATCGATGGTAGGTCAAGTAATAGCTGCCGTCTCGCTCGACGGCCAAATCGATGAGCTTGCGAAATGCGGCCGCACTCTGTTCTATCCCTTGCGCCGTATGAACGACGTGCAAGTTGAAGATCACGCAAGCATAGCTTTGCTTGGCCCAAGCAAGGAAACTGTCGGTGTCCTGTTGAACCAACCGAATGGTGCCGTAAATTACGCTCGCACGCAGGTTGGAGAGTTCTTTCGCCGCCGCGTGCATAAAGTCGGCTAGACGTTCATGCGGAACAAACAGCTCGGTGATCATTTCGGTTGCGGGATGAGCGGCATTCATTCGTCGGTCGAGAACCTTGTGGTAATCCACATCGTAACCTCCCAGTTGCGAGGTATCGGACCAATACACCTGCCCGTTTGTCGTGAGATAGTAGTCCGCATATAGCTTGAAGGCCCGACCTTTGTCGGTGTGGGCTAGGTACACTAGCTCATTCCAAGCCCGATTCGACACCTGCTTTTGGCTTGCCGGAATGGGGGTTGACATGGGGACCGGACGATAGCAGGAGAAGACTCCCCTGGATAAGAAATCGGGGGATTTTTCGTCGATGGCGTATTGAAAGTCCCCCATCACGAATCCGTCGCGTATTCTTTTCTCGAATGAAGCCATTACTTGGTCGATATCGATGACTTCCACGATTCTTTCCAGCTTGATGCGCGGAACGAGCCGCATCACGGCCGAGTGAACAATCCCAAAAAGGCCGTAACCCCCCGAAACCAACGAAAAAAGCTCGGAGTTTTGTGTTCGGCTGCATCGTATCGGCTCCCCTTCGCCATCGACGAGCAAAAAAGACTCGAAGTCAGCGACCATTGGCTTCCGAATAAGGCCTCGGCCATGGGCATTCGCCGAGATCGCGCCGCCTAAGGTGAGCTTGTCGGCCCCCGTCTGTTTTGGCGGGATGGACCAGACTGTTCGATGCCCATGCTGGGTCGATAGAAGATAATCGACTAACTCTGGCCATTCGATTCCAGCTTCGACCTCGATCATCCCGATGTCTTGGTCGAAATCCAGAACCCTGTTCATTCCTCGCATGTCGAGCATCGTCGCGCCGGAAGCAAACTGCTGACCGCCCATTGCATGACGCGAGCCAGATATACACATTGGTGTATTGGTCCGC
>JBBREX010000077.1:0-12493 GCA_038225245.1 Fimbriimonadales bacterium
GGGCTAGAGGCAATGAAGAAGCGATTGCCCGAAGTCTCAGGAAAAAATTGGAGCACGGACCAAGCGATCGAAAAGCTCAAACCTGTTTGGGCGGCCGCCATGGATCCAACCGGGGAAAAGGATTATGAGGAGTTGACGGAAAACTTGCAGGCGGAAGTTGCCATCTTGGAGCGCAGCGCCGACCGGCAATCCCGTTTCCGACTTTTGCTTGGCGGGGATGATCTGGTCGAAGGTCTCTAGTTCATTCTATCGCACCCGATAACTTCTTTAACCTGCAAATAGGGAACGGTTCCAACCTGCGCGACGTAATTGTAAGGTTACGCTCTCCCCGATTCTGCAAACCCTCGAAATGGGGACACCAAAGACAGCATGACTCTAAGACATTTTTATGACGAGCGAATCGATCAGCTTCGCTCGGACATCGTCCATATGGGAAATCTCGCCGACGAGATGACCCAGCAAGCGGTCGACGCTATCCTGCACGGAGATCTCGAACTCGCAAAACAGGTGATCGCGGCCGACGATGAAGTCGATGCCCTTGAACAAAAAACCATCCGCGAAGCCTGCTGCCTCGTCATGCAGGAAGCGCCTGTTGCGAGTACTTTTCGACTTTTAACATCTACCCTCGGAGTGATCGGGGAGATCGAGAAAGTGGCGGACGACGCAGTGAAGTTGGCTCGGAGGGCAACCAAACTGTCTGGCCAATTCCCTGGCGAATTCAAGGCGGCGCTCCACGAAATGGGTAAGAGCGCACGGTACGCCCTGGCCAGCGCGCTACGGCTGTACACGACTTTTTCTCCCGAGCTGGCAGAAGAAATTATTCAGGCCGACATTGCCATCGACCGTGACTACTTTGCAACCAGAAAGAAACTTTTGGAGCTCATCAAGGCCAACCCCAGCGCCACCGAGCATCTGGTTCGGACCATCGATGCATTCCACGCGCTGGAGCACGTGGCCGACCGCGCGGTGGCGATCGCCAAGCGAATGCAGGTGCACTACGGTTCGGTCGAAGCGTCTTTAAGTTGAAGTGCGACCCGGGTGATTCGACGCCTAGCCATGTTCTCCACTCGAAGCGTGCCAATTGGTATATCAACGGCATCGCCAAGCTTCGGCACACGGTCCAATCCTCGCACGAGGAGGGTAGCCAAGGTTTCCGTGTTCATTACTCCGTTCGAGTCTTTGCCCAGAAAGTGAAGCAACTCGTCGAAACGCACATCCGCCCGAGCCGATAGCCGGGACTTCCCCACGTGCTCGATGGGAGGACGCTCGCTTTCCATTTGATCTTCAAGCTCGCCAAAAACCTCCTCGACCACATCTTCCAACGTAATCAGCCCGCTTGTGCCTCCGTACTCGTCCATCACGATAAGGATTTGGCTTTTCGCCTCGCGCATCCGTCCTACGATTTTGTTCAAAGCCAGATTCTCCGGCACCGCCTCGACTGGGCGCAGCAGATTTTCCAAGGAAAACTCCTCCTCTCGCCAGTGTTTGATGACGTCTTGCAAATACAAAAGGCCCACCATGTCGTCGATGTCGCCCCGACACACCGGGTACCTGCTATGAGGCGCTTGCGCAATCGTTTGGAACAACTCCTCTTTGGGAGTTTCGACGTCCAGCCACTTGATATCAAGCCGGTGGATCATGATGTCTTTGGCATCGAGGATGTCGAAGCGAAGGGCTTTCGAGATCACTTGGGCATGCTCTTCTTCGATCATCCCCTCGTCGCTGCCGGCCTTAACGAGAAGCGCGAGCTCTTCTTTCGAAACCGTGTCCGATGAGCCAAGGTCCATCTTGACCCGAAAGAGACGGAGCACCAGGCTTCCCGCATGCTGAACCAGCCACACCAAAGGGTTCAAGAAGAGCACGACCAGGCGCAAAGGCCGAATCAGAGCCAGGGCGACCTTTTCCGCCCTTTGAAGAGCAAGATATTTGGGGACAAGCTCGCCAATCACCACGAATACGAAGGTCACCATCAGCAACGAAACGAATACGCTGAAGCCCCCCGCCGCCCAAGGACCAAGCATTCGAGCAAGCCAATGGGTCACCAGAGGCTCGGTTATGGCGCCAATGCCGATGCCGAACATCGTGATTGCGATCTGGATTCCTGCCACGTAGCGAGATAGGTCATGGAGGGAGGCCAGGAGGAGCTTTGCCGATCCCCCGCCTCGCTTGGCAAGCGCTTCGATTTTGCTTCGACGAGCGCCTACCAGGCCGTATTCGGCGGCAACGAAGAGTCCGTTACCTACGATGAGAAGGATGCTCGCAAAAGCTCGAAGGCTACTGTCACCATCCATACAGGATATTTCATTCTATCACGTCCCAGATCAAGGCGATCTACAATGATTCAATGCCTCTATCGCCGGGGATCTATCCCGCTTCCGTCACCGCCTTCGATGCGAAGGGGCACATCGACCCGGCAAGCGTGGCCAAGTTACTCGCCTGGTTCGAGGCGGCCGGTTGCGAAGGTGTCGTCCTCGGGGGAACGAACGGCGAAGGTCCATCCCTGAGCGCAGTGGAAAAGCGCGATCTATTGAGTCTCGCGATGCCGCATCGGGGCGCTCTCAAGATCTTGCTCGGAATTGCGACGGCCAGTCTCGAGGAAGCTTTGTGGCTCGTTAAAGGTGCGGCCCAAAGCCAAGCGGATGGAATTCTGCTCATGCCACCCGGATATTTTCGAAGCGCGAGTGAGCAGGGTATTCGGGACTGGTTCTTCGCTGTCCTCGATCGGAGTATGGTGCCGATCATCCTTTATAACTTTCCCCAAATGACCGGCATTACGCTCTCACCGAGCTTGCTGCAAGAACTGTGTGGGCATCCCATGGCGGCGGGCCTGAAGGACAGCAGCGGCGAACAAAAAAACATCGCCGAGTTCCGGGCGGCGGTCCCGGAAGGCAAGCTCTTATTCATGGGAGATGAGAAGCTGCTTCTGCGCGCCCTTGAAGCCGGTTGGAGCGGCTCGATTAGTGGCGCAGCCAATATATTGCCTCATTGGCTGAGCCAAATCGTAGCCGAGCATCGGGAAGGACGGTGGGAGTCTGCTGCCGCTAAGCACGTTCTACTGATGCCCGTGCTCGAGGCCTTGCGTTCGGCCAAGCAACCGGCTACCTACAAGGCGCTCGTGCATGCGTTCGGGGTTATCGATTCCCCCTCCATGCGCTTGCCATTGGAAACATGCGACGCCGAATCGATCTTGATGCTCCTGCAGGAACGCTTGGGGATGCGACCCGATGCTCCAGGCGTTTGATCTTTTTGGCCCTAAGACATGCGCCGCGCAGCCACTCACGGCAGATATGCGGGCAAGAATGCCCAATCCATAGGCGTGCACGGAAAGCCCACGCCGGTAAAATCCCGATAATCGATCATGAAGCGTTTACTATTGTCCCTTGCCTTTCTGCCGATGTTGTCGGCCTCCCAGCAACCCTTTTCGGTTACCATCCTCCACACCAACGATATCCACGCTCATGTCGAACCAACCAAAATCAAAAAGGGCACATACGGCGGATACGCTCGTCTCGCTACCCTTATACGCAATCACTTCCGCACTGACGTTCACCCCATCTTGCTGAGCGCAGGAGATGTATTTCAAGGCACTCTCTACTTCAATACTTATGAGGGCTTTGCCGACCTGGCCATCATGAACCGGCTTAATTTCTCCGCGATGGCCCTCGGCAATCATGAGTTCGACCGAGGGCCCGGCGTTCTTTCGGAGTTCGTTCGGCAAGCAAATTTTCCCGTCCTCTCGGCAAACCTGGATCTCTCGGGCGAGCCCAAGCTAGCACCCTTCATCAAAAAATCGACGGTGATCGATTTCGGCCCGCAAAAACTTGGAATCGTGGGCGCCGTTACCCCTGATTTGCCATCCATCAGCTCTCCCGGAGATACCGTTAAATTACTCGACCTGAGAGGGAGTGTCCAAGCAGAGATCGACCGCCTCGTCGCGCAAAAAGTCGATAAAATCATTCTTCTGACCCACATCGGATATCTTGAAGATCAAAAACTGGCCGCCCAGCTCCATGCCGTCGATGTGATCGTCGGCGGCCATAGCCACAGCTTGCTCGGGACGTTTGCTTCCGCCGATTTTCCGCCCGGCAAGGGTCCCTATCCGACCGTCGCTAAGAATGCGGATGGCGACACCGTACTCGTCGTCCAAGCGTGGGAATGGGGCAAAGTGCTCGGCCGTTTACGAGTGGATTTCGATGACAAGGGGCGCGTGGTCGGGTGGAGCAAAGAGCAACCCGAAATCGTCGATGGAACCGTACCCGACGATCCGGAAATCGCCACGCTGATCGCCGCCTTTTCGAAGCCGATCGCCGCCGTCGCCAATGAAAAGGTTGGCGAGACGACCACCGGCATTCCTCGAACCGAAGCGGGCGGGCGCGAAAACATCATGGGGAATGTAATCGCCGATGCCCAGTTGGAGGCAACGAAGCATTTAGGGGCCGAATTCGCGATGATCAACCAGGGAGGCGTTCGCGCTGCCCTCGAGCCGGGGCCAATCACCTACTCCCAAGCCTTGACCGTGCAACCGTTCGGAAATGCGTTGGTGCTCCTCGACCTCACAGGGGAGGAAGTGAAATCCTCGCTGGAATGGAGCGCAAAGTCCTTTTCCGAGGGAAAAGGAGCGGGGCTGTATCTCTCAAGAGGATGCTCCTATACAGTCGACCTTGGAAAGCCTGAAAATGCGCGAGTTTTCGAAGTCGCCATCAATGGCCGCATGCTGGAGCGTTCCAAGATATATCGAGTCGTCATGAATTCGTTCACGGCCGGAGGGGGAGACGCCCATCGAACGTTGAAGGAGGCGAAAGGAAGGAGATTGGATACGGGAATTCTCGATATCGAGGCCTTTGTGGGCTATCTAAAGAAGAATCGACCTCTCAACCCGAAGGGGGAAGGACGTCTGATTATCCTTGGTAAGCGCCTGGGGGCTTTCTTAACCCACCCACAAAGGGCCGCTCGAATAACCAATAGAAGCCGTAGCACAAGGCAAGGACGATGGGAAGACCGAGGAAGGCAAGATATGAAGCGCGGACGAGCGTCGAGTCCCATCCAGCAGGCCGCAAGGTTTCCACGATCTGTAGGATCGGATGGTGCATCAGATACAGACTGTAGCTAAACGCGCCTAGAAAAACTGCGACCCTCGATGAAAAAGGGGCAAGGAGCGGGGATCCCGCGGTGGCGCCAAAGATAAGCAGCACGGCGATCGTGCATCCGGCAAAGCCATCTCGCAACGGCAAGCTCCGGCTCAATGCGCAAACGGCGATCGTGGCCACAAAAAAAACAATCAAAGACCGACTTAACATGGTTCGGGAAAAAGGTTTTTCGCGATTATCGAGGGAAAGTCGGGCCGCGGCCATTCCCAGAGCGAAAAGCGGTAGATACCAAACGTAAAGCTTCGAAGTCACTGGTGCAGCGTAGAGGAGGACTCCGGCTAAAACCACGCATGGACCAACCAACGCCGCAACTCCTCGACGCCAGAGCCAGAACACCATGAGTGGAAACAGAAAATACAGCTGAAATTCAATCGCGATGCTCCAAAGCACGCCATTGATCTTATACATCCAGTGCTCCTGCAGATTGTGGATCATCAAGACGTGGGCAGTCGTATTTGCGGGCGTGATAGGCAGGTATTGCAACCATGGCATTCCCGTGTGGCGCGAAGTAACAAACACGGTAACCAGGATAGAAAGCACCAAGGAAGCATAGTAAGGGGGCAAGATGCGCTCGCATCGCCGTTTCATAAACCGCTTCTGATTCGCAATGCGTCCATCCCCTTTGTTATAGAGTGAAAGTTGCAGACAAAACCCCGAAAGCACAATGAATGCGGCGACCGCCAGATGGCCGAAGGAAAGCCACTTAGGGGCAGTTGAGAAATATACGGTCTTCCCCCCTTCACGTAACGAGGAGTAAGGCCAAGCCAGCGAACCGATATGGGTGAGCACCACGTACAGTGCCGCTACCCCTCGCATCCCTTCGATGAAGTCCAATCTCCCCGGCCGCCGTAAGCCCCCTACAGTTGAATCGTGATCTTGCCGGGGGGCTTGGGCCATCAAAGCTGATTAAACCCGGTTTGGCTTCGAATAGCCGAAGCCTATTGGAGCGTCTATAAGTTCATATGAACGCTCTTACGACTTTAGGATTGATCGCAATCATCGCCCCGTCTTGTTCGCTTGCGCAAGTCGGCTCCGCATATCCGGGATACTTTGGCAAAACGACGACCGCCATAGCATCTGGAACTGGTTATTCCTCGGGTTTCGCGGTAGGGTATTCAGGCGTGAAGTGGCGAACCTATCTTTCCGGGATTTATTGTGGGATCGGCAAGGAGCGGACCACAGTTATCACTTCGGCTAGCGATTGGCAAGCTTATTGGAAGGAGTTGCACGCGGGCGAATCTCCAATGCCAGATTGCCCAACCGATATCAAGTGGGCGAGCGAAATGCTCGTCGCCATTAATCTTGGCACCCGGAACACGGGCGGATATTCACTTACCGTAGATTCGGTCAAGACCCCCGCCGCCAACAAAATCGCGATTGTGATTCTTGAGGAAATGCCTTCACCAGACCTTATGACGACGGATGCGCTGACAAGCCTATACACTATTATCAGAATGCCACGCTTGCCCGGAAAGATTTCGTTCACCAAACGCCAGGTGGTCGCGAAGCAGCAGTTTTAAGCATGGGTCGCTTCGATCTGGTCTTGGGAATTTGCCACCGGCTCGATGTGTAAGCGGATAATTCGCCGCCCGTCGGTCTCCTCCACCAAGAACCGGTAGCCCTCGGACTCGATCGATTCGCTTTTTTTGGGCTGGCGGCCAAAGAGACCGAATACATAACCGGCCACCGTATCGAATTCTTCGCTTTGAAAGCTGGAGCCGATCTCGTCGTTGAGGTCGTATAAATTCATCTTCCCGCCAACCGAAACTCCGGCTCCATTAGGTACGACTTCGGGCTCCTCGATGTCGTACTCGTCCACGATCTCGCCGACGAGTTCTTCGACGATGTCCTCGATGGTGACAATGCCGGCGGTTCCTCCGAATTCATCTTGGACAATTGCCATTTGAGTTCGCCCAGACCGCATTTCTCGCAAGAGCTCATGTAGAATCTTGTTTTCCGGCACGAATAGGGCTGGCCGCATTAGCTCGCGCAGAGTTCTTTTTTCTCCCCGTAGCTGGGACATCAAAATATCTTTGGCGTGAACGATCCCCACGATTTGATCATCCGTTTCCTCGTACACCGGAATTCGTGAATGCCCGGAAGTCTGAATCAGGTCGACCACTTCGGAGGGTGGATTGGCGACCGAGACTGCATCCATGTCCACTCGTGGGGTCATAACTTCCCGAACGATCGTATCGGTGAATTCGAAAACCGAATGTAAAAGCTCTTTTTCGTCGACTTCAATTTCTCCCGTTTCTTGAGCCGATTCCACAAGATTTTTGATCTCTTCTTCCGCCGGATTGACCACCGCAAAGGAAGCTTTTCCTCCAAAGCGCCTGGTAACCAAGCTCGCAATCGACATAACGACCTTGCCGGGAGGTCCAAAGACGAAGGTTAGAACTCGAACAAAAACATTGAGGCGCAAGGCCGTCCGCCCGGGATGCACCACCGCATAGCTCCGTGGAACAAGCTCGCCGAGGACAAGATTCAAGGCTGCCACTGGCACAGAAATAATTATTCCGCCCAGGAAAACGGCAGACCATATATCCAAGTTCGGCCAGGTTCCGACTAATCGCTCGGCAAGGGCGGGGGCTGCGAGAAAGCTTAGGATAATCATCCAGGCGCGCATCGTTTGGCTGCCCAGCGTGCAGGTACTAACATATTTTGTTTTTTTGTCAAAAATCTCCTGGAGAACCCGATATCCCCCATTTTCCCTTTCCAGAGCTTTGATGTGAGCTGATCGCAGAAGATCGATCGAGGTATCGCCCGCGACGAACAACGCATTCAGGAAAATCGCGACCAGAATGCCGAAAGCCACAGGAAGAAGCAAGTTGCTCCAGTGATAGGATGAGAAGCCCGCGCTCGGAACTCCCTGCCCAAGGCAAGCGGTGGCCAGAAGGTTCCCTGCCACAAGGGCTTTGGTTCGGATTTGGAAGAGCGCGGACGGACGTTCTTTAGGCTTTTTTTTCATCGGTTGAATGGAAGGCTCACTTGGCCACCGCCAGCCCAAAGAGAAGAAGTCCTAAAATCACCCCCACCGTTGCCCCCAGCGTCAGCTCCAAAATGGAGTGAATTTTCGCTTCCCATCGGCTTTGGGCAACGATAAGTGCGAGAATCACGGCGATCGATGCTACCAGAGCATTGTCGGTAATAAAAAAAACCGCGGTTGCTAGGAAGAAGCCGATGGCTGAGTGGCCGCTTACCAAGCCGCCTTTTAGAACCTGCCCTCGTTTGCCAAGCCCTTTCCCGATGATCACCACCAATATGGCCAACCCCACACCCAGGATCAAACGCGGCACGGGCAGTATTCCTAAAGTTTCTGACGATAAGCTTGTGCGAATCTTATCCCATGTATCGTCCCCTATAGCGATTAAGGCGGCAACGACGATGGCCATAGTGGTAGTTATAAGTACTGCCCCGGCCGAGATGTCCTTGGCAAACTTTGCCAGAGGGTGATATCGAGGCGACACCAGATCTACCGTGGCTTCAATGGCGCTATTTAGCATCTCCATCACCAACACGAAGTTAATCATGAAGAGGAGGACAAGAATTTCCCGGATGCGGAAATTCAGAAGCATCGCGCCAAGCACTATAAAGAGCGTTACATACAGATGTAACCGCATGTGACGCTGAGTTCTAAATGTATGAACGATGCCGCTCATCGCCACTCTAAAAGGAGCAACCAAATCGCGCTCGGCCACTACAAACCATCCCCATGTGGCAGTGACTGCCACTCGGTATCTGGGGGCAGGCCGACTTTCAAAGCCACAACATTCATCAGATCGATCATTTGGCGACGCCCAGCTTCGGTTTCGTCCTCGAACCCGCAAAGATGGAGCCCTCCGTGAATCGCAAGCATGGCTGCCTCTTCTTCCGGTCTGACCCCTCGAATCCGGGATTGGCGGCCGGCATAGTCGAGTGAGATTGCGATATCGCCAAGCGGCGCTCCCTCGAAGTCCCTTCCCGGAAAAGACAACACGTCGGTAGCCTCGTCGATCCCGCGAAATCTTCGATTGAGGTCGCGAAGAGATTTATCGTCGGCCAAGAGCACGGAAACTTCGCTTGGACTGCCAACGTGGACGTCGAGGAGTGTGCTAAGAGCCATTCTTATAGGAATCAGGCGGAGTCGATATAGCGATTGATTCGAAATCAAGATGCGATGCGCTCGAAGGCGCCCCATAGGATTCTCCATCGGAATAGACGATTCGCTCGTGCCGTAATGCGCAGAGCGAATTCATAAAGGACTCATGGATCCTGCGCAAGTCTCGAAACGTAAGATCGCTTTCATCAAGCTGGCCGTCTGCTCGGCGGTCCTCGATGACACGGTAAATCATTGACTCCAGAGCTTCTGAGCCTCTACCCACGCTCCGACTGACAGCTTCCACAGAATCAGCGAGACATAATATTGCCGCCTCTCGGCTGCAAGGTTTCGGGCCCTCATAGCGAAAGTATTCTTCGAATTGGGTATCCCCGGGTTGAGCGGGCGATTGCTCGAGCGCTCGGTTGTAAAAAAAGCTAATCAAGGAAGTTCCGTGGTGCTGGGTAATCCCATCGATAATCACTTGAGGCAAGTGATGCTTGCGGGCCAAAGCTATCCCATCTTTGACATGGGCGGCGATCACCATCGCGCTCATCGTAGGAGACATTTGGTCGTGAACATTGTCACCCATTTGATTTTCAATGAAAAAGGAGGGCCTTGTGAGCTTGCCTATATCATGAAAATAGGCCATGGTTCGACATAGCACGGGGTTTGCCCCAATAGCGTAGGCTGCATTTTCGGCCAAGTTGCCGACCATAACCGAATGAGCATATGTCCCAGGGGCTCGGAGGCATAGCTCTCGAATGAGGGGATAATCGGGGCTGCATAATTCAAGCAAAGACCAGTCGCTAACGATATTGAATAGCCGCTCTAATACAGCCACCGCAAGCCAGAAAATCGATGTTGCCCCAACCGCGGCGACCGCAGCCCACCCCGCGCTTTCGAAAACCAAACTAGCCTTGGATACCGACACTGCGGTGATGCAGCATGCGATAGCCGCCTGAGCAGCCGCTTGAATCGAGATAGCGCGAAGCAGGTCTCCCCTGCGTTTGAGTGGATTTACCGCATGGGCACCGACTGCGCCGGCAAGCCATGAGGCAGCGAGCATGTCTACGGGCAACGCTCTGCTTACCCCCAATAAAAAGATCACGACGGTGAGAGCGAATAAGGAGATGGCAGGCCCAATCAGCGCCGATGTAAGCATAGCCTGCGCGACCAGAGGAGCGGTAAGCAAAAATCCCAGGCCTAGGAGTTCCTGCGGCCCAAGACACCTTAACATGAGCTGCACGCCGGACACGCTTAGAAGGGCGACGAACCATATGATTCTCTCGGTCGTTCCGGCTGGAGATAGATTCGTCAGAGTGTGGCGAACGTGAAACCGAGTGAGAACAAAAGCGACTACGCTTACCAGCGCCATCCCTAGGAACCCATTCCATCCCCAAGGCCATGGGCGATGAGCAAGCAACACCAGAGCCATTAGGGCGCTACCCAAAGCTACCGCCGTTATTCGGCCAGTCCTAGGAAGGATATTAGTGAAGGTTAACCGTGGGCGACGAACGTGCCCAAAAGGATGGATCACCATAGCTGGCTTAAGCAAGGCAGGAACACGACTAAAGCGTTTCGAGAGCTTCTACTGCTTGCTGAGGCGACGACGACGCTGTCGCCGACGCTTCTCGCTCGGTTTTTCATAGTGAGAATGCTCTTTGAGCTCGCGGAGCAACCCGCTCTGTTGCAGCTTTAGATTGAAGCGCTTAAGAGCGCTGTCGATCGACTCATTGGGCTGTATGACGACTTGAATCAAGTTGGGGGGCTTCCTCCGGTCATAAGATACCCGATTGGCCGGGCTTTACCCAAAACTTGACCGAGCAGCCTAGAATATTGCGGAATTGCTGACTGGGAGAAACTTTTTTTCAAGAAACTAGAGATAATGACGTTGGACGCGCAAACATATCGGGGGCAGTTCCACTCTAATCCATATCTGTTATTTTTACTGAGAGATCTTCATATGTTCCTGATATCCCGTAGATGGCTCTTTCCCCTGGCATTCGTTTCAAGCCACGCCCTTAGCCAGGGAACGCCCGACATCATATACGAGCGCCCTGGGGTTCGCGCCTATACGATTTCTTTCTCACCTAATAGTCTCTATTTGGCCACAGGAGGAATCGAGGCGACAGATCCGCTTACACGAGGCCAAATCAAGTTTTGGTGGGCCTCGAGCGGAGCTCTTATTCGCACCCTCACCACGGAGCCTAATGGAAATTTCCTCGGCTTTACCAACGACGTCCGCTTTTCGTCTGACAGCACGCAGGTCATTTCGGCCAATGGCACCGTGGATTGCAATTCTCAGGGAAACTGTTTTGCCAGCAGACCGGGTGAATTCTCCTGGTCCTTCCCGGATGGAGGTCTCTTAGGTTCCGGGTCTCCTACGGGTATTCCAGCCGGGGCCGACTATGCGCCCGGGAATCAGTTTATTGCGGCTGCCCAATATTATACGGACAACTCGGTGCCACTGTATACCCCTGATTTTCAGCTGATTCGCTCTATGGAGGGAGATGCTCAGGGCAATTATGCGGTGCGATACGCTCCTGATGGCCTAACGCTTGCCGCCGGGGGTGCGACGGGAACAGTTTATCTCTACCGCCCAAGCGACGGAACTCTAGTCCGCCAGTTTGCTCCCGGGCTAGATATGGTCAGCGTAAATAATTTAACGTTCTCGCCCGACGGAGCGCTTCTTGCCGTGGGGTATCTAGGATATGGAAACACGATTCGAGTTTTTCGAATCTCCGACGGCCAAACACTTTACATGGTAAGTGCGGGACCTTCCTCGAGCTCCTCAGTCGTTGCGTTTACGCCCGACAGTCAATACTTCGTGGGAGCCACATCGGAGTTTGATTCGACCATCGGCAACTACCATGGACTGCTTCGATTTTGGAGCACAACCGACGGGCACCTTGCGCGTTATTACGATGAGAATAGGGTTGCCGGCGCCGTGCTCGATGGGCTTGCCGTGGCACCCGACAATTCCACCTTCGCATATGGCTACGCGATCAGGTTGGTTCTGGCTCGAAATCCGTTTGCCACGATTCGAGTCCCGGTTTCCAATCTAACTATCGAGAAAGGAACTCTCGTTGGAGGGGGGCCGAGTGAGCTTTCAGCAAGCGACGATTCGTATTTGATCGTGCGTAACGCGGCCGCAACTGATGACGGCCCGGGAGTTTCGGTGATTCTGTATGGGACATCGCCGGTTAGCTCGATTGCCGACCTTCGCTTTAGCCTTGAAGGCCACACGAGCATTCCAGGCTTGGTT
>JBBREX010000078.1:0-12388 GCA_038225245.1 Fimbriimonadales bacterium
AGAGCCGACGCCTGCGAAGCTGTGGTCTTCTCCGCCGCGCCAAATAGAGTCTGCATAGCGGGTCCAGAATGGCGATGGCCAAGTACCTGTTGTGAGATTGATGAAAAGCTCCGGCTTGGCCTTCCGCAGGGTTTCTATCAAAGCAATAGCCGCTTCGAAATCGCTGCCGAATTCGCTGCCCGGAAATTGCTTGTCGGGGCTGCCGGTTCCGTCGAGCTTGAACTGGTTGATCCCATATTTCGAAACCATTTGGAGGCAGATCTCACGGAAGCGCTTGTAGTATCTGGGACCGGAGAGCGCGAATCCCTGGGAATCGACTTCGTATCCGAGTTTCTTGCCATTCGCCAGTCGCTGCTCGCGAGGCTTTCCATACCCTCCCCACGGCGACAGCCAAACTCCAGGCGCGGCTCCGTAGGTCGCGGCCAGAGCCTTAAGGGGCAAGAATCCATTGGGAAATCCGGAATGGAAGGCCCACATTCCCTCCGGATCGTCCCATCCATCGTCAAAAAGAAAAGAGTCGAGCCTGACTCCTCGCTTGCGAACCAATTCCTCCCCGAATTTACGAATCACTTCCAGGCATTCGGATTCATTGAATTTTGTAAAGTAGCCGAGGTCGTACCAAGAGTTGTAATGCAGAAACGGACGGTAGGGATGCGCTCGCTCTTGTTCGAGGTAATTCAAAAACGTGCGGCGCATCTGCCCTTCTGGGGCCAGACCAATCACCGCAGATAGCGAGGTCTTCTGCCCTGGCTTCAACTGCAACTTTCGCGAGAGACCGATGCGAATGCGGCCTTCGTCGATACTAGCATGGGCCATCGGATGCTCGACTCCGAAAAACCAATTTCCAGTCGTCACCGGAGAGCCCGGGACAGAGCCGGAAATTCGGGCTCCATCCGCCTTCATATCGATAAGCTCGATCTCGGGAAGATTGACCGCACGCCGAGTCGACTCCAAGGTGATTTCCGTTCGGACATACGGCGAGGAATTGCGAAGCATCGCTCGCCAGATCGCGCTCAATCCGGTGCGAGGGTCGCGTAATCGAACCCAAATCGACTGCCCCCACTTCTTGCGAGCAGCGACCGTTGTGGGGGCTTGGGGCGGCATGGGCACGACGGTCGGCCCTTTCACGATCTCCATATCAGACGCGAACTTTAGTGACAAACCTTCTAAAGACGCTCTTGCTTTTGGATCACGAACGCGGACCAGCTTCAAGTGGCCGCCCACGATCGACCAATCGATGGCCAAGACCCGATTCGAGAGGCTAAAGGCAGATCGATTTACCTTGGCTTCCGCAGGCCCAAGATCGTCCGAAGGTTGGGTTAATAGGGGAATCAGGAGATGCAGTAGCATGAACAGTTATTGGTTCGACTTCCCCGCCCGGCATCCTGCCGGCGCTTTCCAGGAGATGATGGTAGAGATCCTTCGCTACGCTCAGGATGACATTGCTGCCTTCAGGCCGACACTCTTGCGCTCAGGATGACGTCGCTATGACAAGAGAAACAAGCCGAAGACGGCGATGATGAAATAAGTGGCTAGAGTCGCGGCCCCGGCGTAGTCCTTTGCCAGACGCTGCCCGAAGAAAAGCATCAGCAAGGATAGGCAACAAAAGCTCAGACCCATGGTTGCCCAATTGGAGCCTCGGTGAAGTAGCAGGAGCGTCCCTCCGATCGCCGTAGTAAGGCCCGATGCAATCTCGAAGACCGTGATCATCCCGAGCATCAGGTGCACAAACGAACGCAAGGGGGACTTTGAGAAATGGCCGGTGAGCCACGTAAGATTGCCACGCCAATCGATGACCTTATCAATCCCCGATTGGAGAAAGGCAATGGCGAAGAACGCACAAATGAACACCTGGGCGAGCAACAAGGGCCTCATGACAATTCTGGGCCGCTCACCCGGTGAAAAACTAAGCTCTGATTATCCATTCCCACTCCCAAAACGAGAGGTCGGACGCAAGTCGATCCTTCCGATCCGCTCGGTGACGGCGCCATCGAGCGCTGGGCACTTGAGAATCGGGAACATCGTCCCTTCCGTGAAGCCTTCGCCTAGAAAACCCCACGCACAGAGACCATCCGTGCTCTCCGGCTCCAGCATGTGGAAGACGAGAATACCAAGGGGCTGAGCCGTTCGAACGAGATAGTCCCCCACGCGAGCACGGACGGATAGCGTCTCGAGTTTTCCCTGTAACTTAATCAGGCGATGACCCTGGAATGGACGTTCGTCTTGCTGTACCTTCGAAATCATAAACCGCTGCGCCGAGCCTTGCCAGGGCTTGCTCAACTTTTCGACGACGATGCCATGCGCGACAAGCAAATCGGCCGCCACCGCTTGCTCGCGCGGTATCAAGTAGGCCAAGGGCAGTTTTGCCGTAGCCGTGGTTTCGAAGCGGTCGTTGATCGGCATGGTGGTCGATTCGATACTCTTCGGGCGTCCGAATGGAGCCTTGGCCCCTAGGGCGAGCTTTTCCAGCAACACCGACTCTGACCCTCGCTTTTTGAGTCTGAAAGCAACTCCAAGCGAGGGCGCGGTGGCGGGATTTTGCCCCCAACCAATCACGCGCTGATCTGCTTCCGCGATCATCGAGTGCACCCGCTTCGCGTGTTGCGAGGCATACGAGACCACTGCCCAGACGAATCGCTCTGTCGCCACCACCCGGTCGTGGAAGGAAATATAAGTCGTGGCTTCCGATAGAATACCGATACGATTTCGGAGACCAACGTAGTTGGTGACATATCGTCCTTCATGGCCAAAGGTGAACCATTCCTTGCCATTCTTACCCTTCTCCGCGTTGCCGTAGTCAAAGAGCTCCATGCCGAATTCTTTCTTGAGTTGCTTGCGAACATTCGGCAACAACTCGTCGCGGCTGAAGCGCATGATTTCCGGCTCGGTGTTAGGGTTGAGGGGAGGAGAATAGGTCAACTCGTATCCGTGCCGAGTGCCGTCGGTGGTGTGAAGGTCCATCACCAGGTCGGGGTCCCAGCGCGTGTAAATCTCTTCGAGGGCGGACCGCATTTCCGGTGATTCTGCCTTGATCGCATCCCGATTAAGATCGAGCCCTTGGCCGTTCGCTCGCTCCCCGACAAGCGGAGGGCCATCTTGTTCAGGGCGATTCCTTTCTTGTGGTCCGAACGCTTCGTTACCGTCGATATTGTAAATTGGATTGACCAGAAAAATCGCCTTTTGAAGCAAACCCCGGGGCGCTTCTTGCGATAAACGGCGCAGCAGCATTTGGGCCGCCTCTTTGCCTTCAACTTCGCCGGCGTGGATGTTCGCCTGGATGTAGATCACGAGCTTGTTGCTCCTGCGAGCCTCCGACGGACCGGAAACTGGGGGCCAGGAAACGATCACTAGGGGCATGGGCCGGCCCTTAGTGCTCGTCCCAATGTATTTCAACGAAATCGGCGCTTTCCGTTCTTGCAAGCTCTGGATGAAGCCGATCACGTCATCGTAGTGCGAGGTTTCGCGGTACTCGGTCCGCTCCGCTCGGGTCTGGGGCCAACCCTGGGGGGCTGCGCTGATGACGTTAATTAATGCCAGGCTAAGGATGTCGGGCCTCCCAGCATGAAATCGGCCTTAGAAAGAGAGAAACCATGCTTATGATGCGTCAGTGCCAAGTGGAGCGAATAGATCGACCGCGTTACCATCTGGATCGAGGACGATCGAATACCTCTGGCCCCAAAAAGCATCGAATGGCTCCTTGGCGGTTCCATATCCCGCTTCCCGCAGTTTCATGAACACTTGATCCACCGCTGCCGGATTGTCGCACAGGAATGCCAATCCAATTCGCTGGCCCACCGGCTGCTCCCAATGGGGATCGAGCTTCTTCACCAGATCAACGGTGTTCCATGAGATTCGTAGGCCATTGGCCAACGTGACCTCGAAATAATCTTCCCCCGGCGTCGGGTTGCCGATCTCGAGACCGAGGGTCCGATAAAACTTAAGTGATTGCTCGATGTCTTTCGTGACGAGCCCGATCATATCCAGTTTTATGCCCATGTGTTCATCTGCCTAGAATTAGCGGCGATAATTCACTCCCAATTGGCTAAAGTCCGTCCTGAGCAAAAATGGACGGCCGATGCCTCCACCCCTGCGAAGCGGCGTCAAGCCGCGCAAGACAAGCCGGATGTTGCCCGAAGTCGAAACATACTGGGACAAACCGGCCGTCGAGTTTAGAACTACCAGGGCCGACTCGTTTCCATTATTTCGAAGGGTGAACGATCGAATGGCGTCATAGTTATTCGTTGTCCAGTTGAACACGAAAAACGTACCGGTCACGTCGCTAGTAAGGTTGGTGATGGCTTGGGTCGAAAAGGTGAGATCGATGACATCCCCAACAGGCCTGTTGATCGTGAAATCAAGCTGGACCGCCGCCACTTCACCTTGTATTGTGGGCAAAGAGCTGATATCGTAAAACTGCTGATCCGAAGTCAGCACGTCGGCTAGGGTTCCGCTTTGATATACTCCGAGGCGCGTCGAGACGCCTACTGGGGGATAAATCGCCCCGCCGAGGCCGCCGTTGCTGACCGTCCATTTCTGGATCTCGGTGGTCCACCAGCCGTCGGATCGGATGACCATTCCCGAGCCCCAAAATGTCCCGTCTTCCGACGGATCAGGCTGGGCGCCGAAATAATCGCCCCAGCGATTGCCCCCGGAGCGGTAACTACCGGTCGAAGCCACGAGCTGCACGGGAGCACCCATGACTCCGGGCGGATCGGCCGCGGTACGCCCCACGATCATCAGGTCGGCCGCGATGGAGTTGCTGCAGCGTGTAAAGATGATGGTCTTGTCGCCCACCGCATTCGAGGCAATGGCGGGCATGAAGTAACTTTGGTTGGTTGCCGGCCGCACGTTGCCGGATTGAGACAAAGACGGCGAGCCGCCAGTGGGCCAATTGTGAAGATCGACGTCATACCAGCGGATCTTTGGCCGGGTATCACTCGTGCTATACGCGATAGCATGAGCGGTCAAAATATGACCCCCGCGGTATTCTGCATTTAGAGTGCGATCGCCTAGGGTATTGAGGCCCGCTCCTCCCTTTGAAGTCGCATAGTTATCGCAGAACTGCCAAGCCGGGGTAGAAACGCTTTGCCTTGACACCTGAGGAATGGCGTCGAAGCCGGTGCATGCATAGACCATAACCGAGCTCAAGGTGCTTAGGCTGATTCCATAAAGGTTGGAAACGTCGGCATTACGGGTCTCACAAATTTGCGTGCTGTCCCCATTCGAATCCAGGAACGACGTGGCCGAGGCTTGGCCGCCAACCAGAAGGTTGTCCTTGGGAAGCATGATGAACTGGGTGCCGCCGTAAGGTCCGCTGGCGAATGGAAACATATTGCCGGTGATTGCGATCCCGTCTTTACTAAATCCAAATCCCGGATAGTCCAACCAATAATCGTTGCCCCCGACATTGAGCTTCGCTTCGACCCGGTATTTGAACCAGTTCCCATTGGGATCGTCGTTATCCGAGACGGCGACATCGATCTTGCTCACGTGGTTCCCAAAATCCAGCTCGAGGATGCAAACGAAGAAGCGCTGGGCGATCGTGTCATAAAAACACTTCGGATCGGAAAAGAAGCTCGCTTGCGCGGTGCCCTGGAAGAACCCACTGAGCCCCATGTCTTGCTGAAAGGTCTTCTGCCCCGTGTCTTTATTGAAAAAAGCGATCGTGGTATTGACGGTTTGCACGATGTGGCGAGGACCGACCGCCATTTTGACGTCGGGCGGCACCCAGCCGGTAAAGCCGATTCCCCCGAATTTGGGTCCTCTTCCGCCCGCGAAGAGGGCCTTTCCACGATGGAGGTTCGGATCCATTTCCCCAGCCGTCAGGCTGTTTGGCAGACCAGGGGGGATGATGAACCGGGGATGCTCGTGCTCGAGCGGACCGGCGCTAAAGGTGTCGTTGATCTGTGGAAACACGTTGGCGGTCGATTCGACGACAGGCGAAATCAATTGATGGCGAACAACCGGTAGCTTTGCATCGCCGGCAGATGCGGCGAGAATGAGTCCAAAAGCGAACGATCCGGCGGCGAGAAACTTGAACGAAGAAGCAAACATAAGACTCCTAGGGAGAGGAAAAAAATTGGGTAAGGCTATTATGACAGAAAAAGATGGTGAAAGGAACAGTGGCGCGAGTCGCAGGTGAGATCTCCGTTAGGGTAGATCGCATGAGTTCAAGGTACTTTAATCTCGGATGAAACCGGCGATCGTGTTGCTCAGTGGAGGCTTGGATTCCGCCACCGTCCTGGCGATCGCCCGAAAGCAAGGCTCCGACGTCTTCGCGTTGACCATTCGATACGGCCAGCGCCACGCGATCGAATGCGAAGCGGCGGAACGCGTGGCAAAGGCCCAAGCGGTTTGTGAACATCGGTTTGTAAGGGTGGATCTCGATGCGTTCGGCGGCTCCGCCCTTACCGACGACATCCCAGTGCCCAAAGACGCGCTATCGGAAACGATTCCGGTAACTTACGTTCCCGCTCGCAACACGATCTTCCTCAGTCTCGCTCTCGCCTACGCCGAGACCATTGACTGCTCCGATATCTTTATCGGCGTCAATGCGGTGGACTACAGCGGGTACCCGGATTGCCGGCCGGAATTCATCGCCGCGTTTCAAAATCTGGCGGGGCTAGCCACGAAGGCAGGCGTGGAAGGGGCTCGGTTCACCGTCCATGCACCCCTGATGGACCTCGACAAGGCGGCCATCATCCGGTTGGGACTAGAACTCGGCGTCGATTACGGGCTGACTCATTCGTGTTACGACCCGGTGGAAGGGCGAGCGTGCGGCCATTGTGATTCATGTTTGATCCGACGCCGGGCGTTCGAGTCTCTTGGATTGAACGATCCCGCGGTCGCCTCATGAACAAGGAAAAGCTGCGCATCGCGGAAATTTTTGCCAGCGTCCAAGGTGAAGGAACTTGGCTGGGCATGCCTTCGACGTTCGTGCGGGTGAGCGGCTGCAATCTTCGCTGCTCGTGGTGCGACACTCCATACGCAAGCTGGCGACCTGAGGGCCCGCACATGCTCGTTGACGAGATCGTGGCGCAGGTCGAGTCCTATGGGCTCCGGCACGTCGTGCTCACGGGGGGTGAGCCGATGCTTTTCGATGGAATAGCGACATTGGCTCAAAGTCTGCGCGAAAACGGGCATTATTTGACGGTGGAAACGGCAGGTACGGTTTTTCGAGAATTGCCATGCGATCTGATGTCGATCAGTCCCAAGCTTGGGAACTCGAAACCAGAAGGTGAGTGGGCGATTCGTCACGAGAAAACTCGACTCGACCTCGAGCCCCTCCGAAAGCTAGTTGGGCATTACCCGTACCAGTTGAAATTCGTCGTTAATCCGGAAGAGGGGGACCGAGACTTGCGGGAAATCGACGAGATTCTGGCTCGACTGCCCCGTCGAGCGGAGGCGGTTTTTCTCATGCCGGAAGGAACGGATTCCGAGACCCTTCGACGCCGGGCGAGAATCATCGTCGGTTGGTGCATACCCCGAGGCTGGCGCATTGCACCTCGACTCCATATCGATCTCTTTGGCAATGAGCGAGGGACCTAATCGAGGATCGCCAACCTGCCATCAGCCTCGCCTACGCGAGAGGAGGGTTTAGCCACCGGGAAACGGCGGTTGCTCATCTTGCGGCACTTGGGCTGGCGGGAAGTTTTTTTCTTACAGAAGTCGAGTTGCTCGATCATCTCGACTTCTGGCGTCAAGCGTCGGCGAAGGGCCATGAAATTGGCAATGGATGCCTCTTGGACGCGTGTGCAGTAGATGGCTCCCTTCCCGCGTGGACTCTGCAAATGGTGTCCGAAGAAATCAAAACCGCTCATCGTCTCCTGGCAGACCAAATCTCCCAGCCGTGGGATCCCTCCATTTTGTTGCCTGGTAGCAATCGTTCGTGCGCCGAGGGAGACTATGGCGCGGCAGCCACGTCCCACGGGTGGACAACGGTGGAGATAAATGAAGGCATAAATTCATTAGACACCAGCTCGTCGAAACCTCAGAAATGCTTTAGTACAGACGGCGCTTCGATCGACGATCTCTTACAGATCGTCGACTTGGCAGAGCAATCGGAAGGATGGGCGATTTTGCTCTTTCAAGGGATCGGCGTGGGAGAGTTGGCGATCGACGCGTCCGTGCATTATGATTTTTGCGAAATACTCGCTCGAAGGAACTTACGGGTTTCACCAGTTGCCGCAATTGCTGCGTCGATTCGAGGCTCGCAGCCAAAACATGCTGCTCGTAACTGGTAAAACCTAGGCGCAGATGCTGGAAGCCGTCGAGCTCGTCAAAGATTACAAGAACTTCCGAGCGGTCGATCATCTCAGCTTTCGGATTTCGCCGGGGGAGATTGTGGGCTTGCTCGGGCCCAATGGAGCCGGCAAGACGACCGCTTTGCGGTGTATTTCGGGAATTCTCCGCCCTACCGCAGGCGTGATTCTAGTCAATCAGATCGACGTCGTCCTTCACCAAGCCGAAGCAAAAGCAGGGCTGGCTTTCGTTCCCGAAATGCCGTCGCTTTATGAGTTGCTTACGGTCGAGGAGCATCTAAGATTCGTCGCCATGTGTTTCAACACGCTCGACGTCTTCGAATCGAGCGGCGATGATCTGCTTAAGCGCTATGCCCTTTGGGAGAAGCGCAATGAGTTTGTCGCCACTTTAAGCAAGGGGATGAAGCAAAAGCTTTCGATTGCCTGCGCGCTGGTTCACCGCGCGAACATCATGCTCTTCGATGAGCCTTTGATTGGCATCGACCCTGCCGGAGTCCACGAAGTCAAGTCCGAAATTCATCGGGCGAAGGCGAGCGGCTGCGCCATTTTGATCTCAACCCACTTACTCGATACGGCAGAGCGCTTATGCGATCGCGTCATCATCCTGGCTAAGGGACGCAAGATCGCCGAGGGCACGTTGGAGGAGTTGCGAACAGTCAGTAATTTGCAAGGCGCCGGCCTGGAAGAGGTGTTCTTGAAGCTAACGGAGGATCCGGGTGCGCCCCCTTATATTTCTAACGGTTAGAACCTTCGTCAACGGAGTTCGCCGCGCAGTATCGAGCCCCCGGCGTCTCATCGGGCTGATTTTTTTCGTTCTGTATTATGTCTGGATATTTCGGCCTTTCAACCCGGTTGGCCGAAACACCTTCAATCCGGCTCGGGCTAAATGGGATTTTCCAGCTTTGCCCGTCATCGAGGCGGTTATCTTTGCCGGCTTCTGTTTTCTCACGCTTATCCTTGCCATGGGGGTTTTTAGCTACCGAGGAGGCTTCAAGCCGGCGGACGTAGACGTGCTTTTCCCGACTCCGGTATCACCTAGACTCGTCGTCATATTTCGCCTGGTGCGGGACTATTTGTTGACCCTCTTCGCCCCACTGTTCTTCGCCATTTTCCTTTATCGGCCGGCCAGCGCCGGATGGACGGTCTTGTTTCGGAAATTGCCTCACCCCGAAACCTCTGGACAGGTCTTGCGAACCGCCACCATCGCATGGATTTTGACCTCCGTAGCGTGGGTGTCTTTAGGCTATGGGATCAGCTTGTACTTCAATCGCCCGGAAGAAAGGATCGAGCGACTGAGGACTCGGCTCGGTTGGGCTTTAGGCATCTTATTTGCGAGCGCGATCTTGTACATCGCGCTCGGATTTCGAATGGCGGAGGAAGTGTCGGACCTCGCCGCTTTATCACAGTCGCCCTTCTTGCGCACCACATTTGTTCTAGCGACTGCGGCCACCTGGCTGACCATGGCGCCTTTACAGGGCAGCTGGTTGGGAATCATTTTAGGTGCCGGGACTTTGCTAGGTGCTGCGACGGCTGGGATTGCGCTTGCGTTTCGACAGACCGAGTGGCTTTACGAGGAAGCGGCGGCTCGAACCGACCAGTCCCTACAAACCCGGCAGCTCCAGCGAAAGGGCGACTACTACGGAATTGTCGCCGAACAAGCTCGTTCCGGCAAATTTAAGGTTAGGCGTCGATCATGGATGTATCGATGGAAAGCGAAAGGACATCTCGCGCTTTTGTGGAAAGAGTACTTTCTACAAGGTCGGGGCGGCCGGGGGCTTTATCTCATCTTCCCGCTCGTTGGGGTAGCCGGGTCGCTTCTCCCCGTTTTGTCGCTCAAGGATACGATGGGGCCGGCGGTAGGGCCCTTTCTGCTCTTTATGCAGCTACTTATCGCATTCATGTGTACGGCTTCCGTATCGCAAACCGGATACTTGGAGATTCTGAAGAGGGTCGATCTTCAAAAACCTTTGCCTTTTTCGCCGGGCACGATCATATTTATGGAAGTCTTTGCAAAGTCTATCCTGGGAACGATTTGTTGCGCGGCGGGAAGTCTGGCCGTTTTGGCCTTTGCGCCGGGACTTTGGCAAATATGCTTGACGTCGCTGCTCGGCCTCCCCTCGATGACTTTACTCTTGAGCTCCATTTTCTTCGTCGTCATCATCCTTTTTCCGGATATCGACGACGCCACCCAGCGCGGCTTCAGGGGCCTGGTCCAAATGTTGGCAGTGGTGCTTTTTTGTGGGCCGAGTGTGGGCATTTTCGCTATCTTAACGTTGATCCTTCATTGGCCGTTTCTTACCGCGGTAATCCCTTTCATAGGAATTAATATCGGACTTTCGATTTTCGCCTCGGTGGTGGCCGGGGGGCTTTACGCTTCGTTCAATCCAAGCGAGTGAACCTAAACGGTACAATCCTACGTTGAAGCGATCATGAAGCTACGCTCCCCCACCAAAATCGCTTTTAGCTTTGTGGCTCTGGTTGCCATAAGCTGGTTCGGGTGCGACCGATATGCCGCCTACAGGGTGGACCGACTTCATTTTCCGGAGATCGCTCCGGGCCAGGTCAACCTCGTGGCCGTTACTCCGGGAGCGGGGTATCGCATCATTGTCTCCAACGGTTTGGCACAACTTGCCGAAGTTTCCAATCAAGGCTTCGACGCCCCGGACATCGATCAAAACTCGGAAGCCGACGCGAGCAACAAAAAGCGCATACCGATTCGGGAAATGCTTCAAACGCTGCAAGGAAATGAAGAAGCGTTGGGCAAACTGATCATGGCCTTAAACGATATAAGCGAGTCTAATTTGCCGCCGATTCGAAACGTTTGGCAAGCGGAAAGCATTCGAGCGGCCCTTGATGGCAATGCAAAGCTGGCTGCTAAATTGGAGCGCGAGTTGAATTTGAAGCTCGACGGAATGCCTTTGCCCTTCGTCAGCAAGTCGGCGATTTACGACGGGATCGTGGTAAGCAGTCCCGTGCCGATATCCCTATTGGTCGGCAATTCTCGACGAACCCTAGTTGGCCGTGTTTATCGCCCGTTCAGAGCTCGCCTTATGCGTGCAGTCGAAAAACACCTGGAGGAAAAAAATGTCGTGACCGACGCGATGATCCAGGGCTATTACCGGGAGGAAGGTTCCAAAGTGCTGAGCGATCCCAAGAATCGCGAGAACCTCAAACTTTCTCTCTCGAGTCTCATCGACCCCAAAAGGTTGGCGGATTTGGCTCTCGCCCCGGAGAAGGTTCTATCAAATACAAAAGTGATCATCAATGAACGTCATATTAGATCAGTCGATGAACCGCGCGAAATCGAAGGACCGAATAATCGAAAACTCTACGACTTGACGCTTCACCTATCGGAGGAGGGCCGTAACCGCTTGTGGCAATATAGTCGAGGAAGAAAAGGATTTCAATTGCTTTGGATCGTTGATGGAATCGCGATCGCTGCGCCCAAAATCAGCCATGAGTTGGCGCAACCTGACGTTTCGATCACCCAGCTACCGGATATCACGGTGCTGAATGACGCTGTAGAAGAGATTCGCAAATTGACTCACAATGGAGGAGATCAAAGTTGAATAGACCGTGCCTTATCTTAGTTTCCCTTTCGGTGCTCGCCTTTTCCGTCACGGGTTGCAATAAAGACTCGACTTCCGGTACTGGCGCAAAGAGCTCTGCCAATACAAAGGGCCCTATCCTAGTGGGTGAAGAAAAGAGTCTCTTTCCGCTCGCGGTTGGCAACCAGTGGGTCTATACGCAAACGATGGCCATTGCCAAGAACTCTGGAGAGCAAGCGAGTGGAAACGCTGAGATTACTTTTCGGGTCATTTCTGTCGAGCCTGAGGGAAATGGCAAGCGTGCGATCATCGAGGTTCTAAGCAGATCGAAAACCGGCGCCCTCGAGCCACGAGAAAAGATGGAGTGGATCCTCAACAGTAAAGGCATTTACCAGGTCACGGCGGGCAAGGCAAAAGTCGTTTTTAATCCGCCACAGCTTCAAATCCCCTTCCCGGTGGAGGTTGGCAAGACGATCGAGTGGTTCGGCACCGGTTTGCGAGCAAGCGGCCTGCCGGGTGAGGCGAAGGTTGCCCTCAGGGTTCTCGGCATGCAGGACGTGGATACCGACACGGGCCGAA
>JBBREX010000079.1:0-12369 GCA_038225245.1 Fimbriimonadales bacterium
GCGAAGGAAAAGCGGCTTTGGCTAAAAAGAGTTTCGTTGACAAACCTCAACTGGCTCTGAACGAGATCTTCAGCGCACGAGAATCCGAGCTGTCGGGCTTGTGCCTCGTCGCCCTGAATAGCGACAGGAATCGCATTGCGGTCGATCGACAACGCGTTATTCGAGGACGTGGCATCGGCGCCATTTGGCTCGATCCTAAGCATAAGTGGTGAGATGCGATGATCTTGTAGCCTGGCGTGGTAAGGAAGGGCGACGGACACGAAGGTCTCCTTGCCAGGAGAGAGCACTTCCGTTCGCTGCTCCATGGCCGAAGTTCGCTCGCCAATCGTCCATTGAACTCCGAAGGTTGGGGCAGCCACGTCTCCGACGTTCTTGATGTGACCCGTGTAGGTGACCTGTTCGCCCTCTCGGGGCCACTCGGACTTCGTTCCGGCGGAAGTCTCGATCGTCGTTACGCAAAGATCAGGCCCTTTGACGGGATCGGCGGTTTCAACCTGCACTTCCAGGCGCGGCCGATTCCCCTGTGCATCACTGCTGTCAAAGTCGACATCGTTGGCAAATCTGAGAGCAAGCCCAAAGTTGTCAAACCATCGATCGGCCATTTTTTGCACTTCTTCCTGAAGACCATCGATGATGAGATCATTGCCGGTGACGGAAGCGGTTGCAGCAAAGGGGAGGGCGTCATTCCCTCCTCTCGCCCCAGACCCACTCCATCCGATCGCGCCGTCCCCAGCGTGGCGATGCTTCCAAGTCGCCGACCATAAGGGGCCAGTGGTCTTCTTGCCGTCCTTGCTCGGTTTCTTATCCATTCGTCGAGTTCGGCCATGTCTGCCTGGCCCTTCTGACCAGGAAGCAAGGACGCGCTCAATGCTTCGAAGTTGCGGATTGTCACCGAGTTCGAGATGGAGGATGAGCCGTGCTGAAGTCACTTTTCGGTGTCTTCCGATAACCCTTTCCAAATCCCCAAAGCGAATCAGAATAGTTTTTCCTGGGCCGCCCGACAGAAGCCCGTCCCGCCCAAAATTTTCGTCGGGGAATTGACTATCCAGCGTTGTGTCTTCAACTGCCCAATATCGAAAATCGCTATCGCCTTGCCCCCCTCGCACGAGGACGAGACGCTGCGGCTGGGTGGCTTGGCAAAAGGCGAAGACGAGCAACGCGCTATACATGAGATCAGTGTATCCGCAAGCCAGTTATCGCAGGACGGCAACGTAATGCACTCGATCACTCTTTTTGCGCGGAGGATTAAGCGTGTAGCTATCGAACGCTCGCACGTCGATAAATCCGGCATTCTCCAAGCACACGCGGATTTCCTCGTCCGAATGGGCTTTCTGCAGATGGGTTTCGGTAAATTTCTCGTCTCCTCGCCAAAATTCCATGAAGACTTGGATCGTGCGGGTTGCGCGATCATATTCCCCCGACCAGTTGTATCGAATTTCCGCTTGTCGACGCGTTTCATGCTGATCGAAAAGATGATCTTCGAACGCCGATGCCGTGTTTACGTCAAATACGAACGACGCTCCCGGCAATAAGTGCCGACCCACTCGACTGATCGCCTCGCGAAGATTTGGAAGCTCGACGATGTAATTAAGGCTGTCGAAAAAAGAGTAAGCGCCTTCGTATCGTTTACCCATTTCAAACGTGGCTGCATCAGCGATTTCATATCGAATGTTGAAGCCCTTTTCGTCCGCCTTGCGGCGGGCTTCCGCGATCATTTGGGGCGAAATATCGAAACCTTCGACAATGTATCCATCCGCCGCCAGAAGCTCAGCCGCGGTTCCAGTTCCGCAGCACACATCGAGGAGACGTGAAGGCTTCGCGTCGATTTTGGCGAGCAGAAGCTGGTAATAGCTCGTCCACATCCGATAAGGGACCTTCGCCATCAGGATGTCATAGTGCGGTGCGATCGGGCCGAAGCAGGCCATAGAACTATTTTGCTGGAAAGGGCCGCCTAATTTCGTTGCATGCCCTTGATCACATCGGCGAATCGCTCTTTGACGACTTTTCGTCGAACTTTCATCGAGGGTGTAAGCTCGCCCGTTTCCACCGAAAAGTTTGCATCGATCAGTTCGTACTTCTTAACCTTTTCGAAGTCGGCGAGGGTTTTATTCACGCCGTCGATTTCGGCCTTGATCGCTTTTCTTATGGGCTCGAGCTCGATCAATCCAGCGTCCGCAGATGCCTGTAGGCCGGATTGTTTGGCCACGTTTCGCAACGCCTCGAAATTCGGCACTATGAGCGCGCAAACATACTCCATGCCATCGCCAAACAGGACGGCCTCTGAAATAAGGTGCCCGGCCCGAAGCTTGTTTTCGATGAGTTGGGGAGCGATGTTTTTCCCATTGCCCAATACAAGTAGATCTTTTTTTCGATCCGTGATCTTCACGCACCCCCCTACGAATTCTCCAATATCTCCCGTATGGAACCAGCCGTCGGCATCGATCGCCTCGGCGGTTGCTTCAGGCATATTGAAGTACCCTGCCATGATCGATTTTCCCCGGATTAGAATTTCACCGTCTGTCGCTATCTTCACTTCGACCGCATCAATCGGAGGTCCTACCGTGTCGGGGTGATTGTCCTCGAGCTTATTGACACACGAGGCGGCCATCGTCTCCGTTAGTCCATAGCCTTGGAGCACCGGCAGACCTAGCGCAAGATAAAACTCTGACACGGCAGGGGATAACGCGGCGCCACCGCTGACGAAAAACCTCAATCTGCCCCCCGTCCGCTCCCGAATCTTTGCTCCGACGAGCCTGTCGAGGATTGGGAACAGGGGAGCAAGCCGCTCATGACTTCGTTTCTTCCCCTGGTCGAGCGCGAAGTAGAACAGCTTCTGACGAATGCTAGACTGCTTTGCCACGCTGTCCAAAATCCGGTTTCGCATTGCCTCCAGAAAGCGTGGAACGCATAAGACCACCGTTGGCTTTACCTTGCCCATGTCCGAAGCGATGGTGGCAAGGCTTTGCGCATAAGCAATGGTGGCGCCGGAGCTAATCGGAAGCACGTGCCCTGCGAACCGCTCATAGACGTGAGATAGGGGCAGGAAACTGAGAAATGTGTCCGTCTCTCCGATGGGGAAACTCTTCTTAATGCCTTCGAGCAAGCTCATAAAGCAGCGATGCGGAAGAACCACGCCTTTTGGATTCCCGGTTGTTCCACTCGTGTATATGATCGTGGCCACATCTTCAAGGTCCGCTCTGTCGATGGCCTTTTCCCAGTCGGATCGGCTTAAGGAGCTGTCTGCCGCTAAACTCGCCAAGTTCGATTGTCCATCCGAAGTTTTCAAAAATTCCTTTCGAACTTCGACGGATTGTAGCTTTTGAGCCAGCTCGGTTGTTCCGATCAAAATGGCCTTCGCTTGAGAATCTTGGACGATATAAGCGGCTTGGTCGGTCGGCAATGTGGGATAGATAGGCACGACCACATATCCCAGCGTTTGGGCGGCCCAATCGCTTAAAGCCCATTCCACCGAGTTTTCTGCAAAAATGCAGAGCCGATCTCCTCGTGTCAGGCCCAGGGTACTCAGAGCTCGGGCGTAAACAAACACCCGCTCGAACAACTCGGTGTAGGAAATAGTTTCGAATTTGCCTTTAGCGGCAAACATAAGCGCGGGCTTTGGTCCGAATACTTGGCAAGAACTCCGAAGCATCGCGCCAAGGGATCGAGCTTTTTCCATCTTGGCTCATTATGCGGTGCGCCATGCCCGGACGTTCTTTAGAGCTATAGAACCCTTATTGGTGGCTACAGCTGCCGCAGCCGCCGCCCGAAGCCCCTTCGCTGTCCGCCGTTTTGAATGAGGAACCACAGCCGCAAGAACTGACCGCCTGGGGGTTGTCAACTTTGAAACCGCCTCCCAAATCGTCGTCCACGTAATCGACAGTCGCTCCCTCCATATATTGAAGGCTGAGGGGATCGACGTAAATTTTGACGCCGTCTTGCTCGAAGATATTGTCGCCCTCTTCAGGGTCGCCGTCGTCCAGAGCCATGCCATAGGAGAGGCCTGAACAGCCGCCTCCCGCCACCCAAACGCGAAGGGCCGCGCTCATCTTGGCTTGACCTGTCATCAGTTCCTTTAGTTCGCAAGCGGCTCGGGTGGTTAAGGTTATTGGCATGGTTTAAGTTCCTAACCTATTGTACGTCGTTTCGTGCGGAGACTGTAGCGTATGTTGAGCACTTTATACCGATAAGGCGGGCCATCATACGACAAAACCTGGCTTGCTCACGTCTTTTGTGCTGTGGAGTCGGACGAGAAATCGAAAGAGCCGATCGGCGGCAAGCAAAGGCTTTTGGCGGCAGCCCATGCTTTATTTCACAAGGGGGAGTACGCTACCACTAGCGTCGACCAACTCTTGGCTTTGGGTCAAGTGAAAGCTCCTACGCTCTATCACCACTTTCAAGATAAGGAGGGGCTTTACACGGCTTGGGCCCTGGAGGTCTTGGGAGCGTTGCGGGCAGATATGCTGGCCGCCACTGTTGCGGGCGAAGAGTTAGCGGCTCAATTGTCCGCCTACGCAAGGATATTGATGCATGGCGAATCTCCTGACATCCTGCGAATTCGTCGGGACCTTAAGCAGCTTCGCCGCAGCACCAGTGTCGAACCCCTATATAACGGCCTTTATGAAGCGGTGTACGAGCCGATCTTTTCCGTTCTGATTTATCATCAAGTGAACGGAACCTTGGGCGAGGAACCAGTAGACCGCATGGCCCACGCTTTCGTTCTGGGATCGATGAGCATGCATCCCGAATATGCGATGCAGCCGATCTCGATCGACGAGGCCGCGCAATGGTGGAGCCGGTGTTTTCTCCAAGGGACTTTATCCAAAGAAGCCGATCTTCCAGCGGTATTCTAGAGGCGAGGAAAATTATTGCCCTACGTTGTTACCGAGCCTTGTATTGGAGTTAAAGACAAGTCATGCATGACGGTTTGCCCTGTGGATTGTATCTACGAAGGCGATGACATGGTGTATATCCACCCCGATGAGTGCATCGACTGTGGCCTCTGTGAACCCGAGTGTCCGGTGACTGCAATATTCGTCGATACCGACGTTCCGAGCAATTGGCGCGATTACATACAAAAGAACGATGTCAAAGCTCGAGAAATCTCAGGCAACCGCTGAGCGGTCAAGCCGCTCCTTCGAACAAACGGATCCAACGGCCCTTGTCGATCCTGGCCATGTCTGTGAATTGGAGTCCGATTCGGAATTGGCCACCGACACTTCGGCAGTAGCGAACTTCCGCCTTGGACTCGATCGAGCCATGGCTAGTGGAAAGCGCGATCTGCACAATCTCCCCTTTTTGAATGGCTTTGTCCAGAACGACACCAAGGCCATTGGGAGAAATGTCCTTGACGATGGCTTGCACTTGCTCCGAATCAGCGAAAATCGTGATCTCCATGTTGGAAACCGCGAGTCGAATGGTTTCTTGAGCCTTAAAATGGCGGCGTACGGTGGAAATGTCGAAAGCGTGGAGTCCGCTTGCATTATCACGAAATCGCGCTTCGAAAATCAGGCTTTCATTTAATCCGGCTACCTCGAACAAGAGGCGATCGCCTGGCGCCAAAGTGCACTCTTCTTCACAGCGGATGAGCAGTGATTCGTTCTTGATGTCGTGAACCCATCCGTTGAAGAGCTTTGCGTCGCCCAATCGTTGGAACCTAGCGCGGGTTCCGATATAGCTCGCATCGCCCAACATCTGCTTCATGAATTTGTACTTTCCAAAGAACGATCAACTGCGTGTTAAGTTGTGGATTGCCCTTATTCTCGGTTGACAAGTTAGTTTTGTTGAGGCTGTTGGAGGTCGTAGGCCGTAGATGTTATCAGTGGCCAGCAATTCGGATATCTCGATATCTGGGGACGCTCTCGAAAAAGCTCAGGATCGCTTCATCCTTGAATGGGGTCGGATGAGCTCGAGCTGGGGAATCAACCGAACCATGGCTCAAATCCATGCATTGCTGCTGGTCACAGGCCGACCTCACAGTGTCGACGAAATTATCGAGCGACTGCATATCAGTCGAGGAAATGCCAGCATGAACCTGCGAGACCTGATGGACTGGGGAATCGTCCAACGCTTTCGCCGGCCGGGAGACCGCAAGGACACCTATCTGAGTGAAACCGATCCCTGGCTCATGTTTGCCAGGGTTGTCAGAGAAAGGAAGCGCAGAGAACTCGACCCCACCGCCACCGCGATTCGCGAATGCCTTGATCTCTTGCCCGAGGCGGACAAGACATCTGAGGCTGAAATATTCCGCGATCGCCTCCAAGGACTTCTAGAAGCGTTCAATATCATCAATGCTGTTTATGAGCAAGCATTTCGAACCGACGCGGCATTAAAGATCGCGCTTCAAGCATATCAATCCGAGCACGATTGAGGTTGGCCCGGCAAATGCAGCATTAAATCGGGGCCGCTGGGCCAAAGCGAAGGGGTAAGGTCTTAATTAGATGAGCTACCGCGCGAGGACCGGACCCATGCGCCCCCCGATGACCCGTTCCGCCCCCGTCTTGCCCGTTCGGGACAATATTCATTTCCCCCTCATCGTTAACACTCTTCTTGTCGGTCGCGAGCTATCAGTGCGAGCTCTTCAAAGCGCGATGCGGCGCGACCGGCATGTGATCGTCATCGGGCAACGAGATATGAACGTGGATGAGCCACGGGCGGAAGACCTTTATCGGGTAGGAACTCTCAGCGAAGTGATGCAGGTTCTGCCGATGCCGGATGGGACCATGCGCGTCGTGCTTCAGGGAGTAGCCAGAGCTCACGTTGATCGATTTGCCTTTCGCGGGGGTTATTTCAACGCCGACCTTACTTTATTGGTGGAGAAGCCCTCGAAGGGCACCGCCACCGAGGCGCTTAAACGAGAAACCGTCGCTGCTTTTAGCCAGATCGCCGGTCTTGGTAAACAAGTGCCGCCTGAGGCTCTCGAATCGTTGCCCTCCATTCAAGAAGGTGGCCATCTTGCCGACTTGATCGCTCACCACCTGAACTTGCGGCCTGAAGTGAAGCAGCAGCTTCTCGAGGAAACCGATTGGTCGCTGCGGCTCGACCAATTGGTCAGGGTCCTCATCAGCGAGCGTCAAGTTTTGGAACTGCAATCCGACATTCGCACAAAAGTGGAGCAGGAGCTGGGGAATACCCAACGAGAATATTTCCTTCGCGAACAGCTCAAAGCGATCCAGCAGGAGCTGAGCGGGAAAGAGGAATTCAGCGAAGAGGGCGAGGAGTACCGAAAAAAAATTCATGCCGCGGCCATGCCCTCGGAAACGGAAGAAAAGGCCGTTCAAGAGCTGCGTCGCCTGGAACGCGCCCCGAGCAGCTCTCCCGAGAGCATGGTCATCAGAAATTATCTTGACTGGCTAACTTCTTTGCCTTGGAGCACCCTGAGTGACGATATGCTCGACGTCAAGTCGGCGGCGAAGATTTTGGATCGCGATCATTTCGGCTTGACCAAAGTGAAAGATCGAATTCTGGATTTCTTAGCGGTCCGGCAGCTTAGTCATTCTCTGCGCGGGCCAATTCTTTGTTTCGTAGGTCCTCCAGGAGTTGGAAAAACGAGCATCGGAAGATCGATAGCGGAGTCGCTAGGTCGGAAATTCGTGCGTGTTTCCTTGGGAGGCGTAAGGGACGAAGCAGAAATTCGGGGACATCGTCGAACCTACATCGGCTCCATGCCCGGCCGCATTATTCAGAACGTGAAAAGCTGTGGGACGCGCAACCCCGTCTTCATGCTGGACGAGATCGACAAAATGGGAATGGATTTCCGGGGCGATCCTACCAGCGCCCTGTTGGAGGCCCTCGATCCCGAACAAAACACCCACTTCAGCGATCATTACATCGAAGCGCCGTTCGACTTGAGCGCAGTGATGTTTATCATGACCGCCAACCTTCTGGAAAACATTCCTGCGCCCCTGAGGGACCGCATGGAAGTCATCCGATTTTCAAGCTACACCGAAGATGAGAAACTTCACATCGCTAAAGAGTTTCTTGTGTCCAAGAAAATTGCCGAGCATGGGTTGAAGAAAACTCAGATTCGTTTTGGCGATGGGGTTTTGGAATCATTGGCTCGCGAATACACACGAGAAGCCGGCGTTCGCTCCCTTGAGCGAGAGATTGCAACCCTATGCCGGAAAACCGCACGGCGCATCGCGGAGGGAAAGAATAAGAGCGTGTGCCTCGATACGGATCTCCTCCACGAAATGCTGGGTAAGCCCAAGTTTCGATTCGGGGTGCGAGGCACGAAGGACGAAGTGGGGGCCGCCACCGGGCTCGTGTATACCGAATTCGGAGGCGATATCATCACCATCGAGGTCAGCCTGATGGAGCCGTTTGGAGATGAACCTAACGTCAGGATGACGGGCAGCCTAGGAGAGGTCATGAAAGAGTCGGCCTTAGCAGCGGTTACCTACGTTCGATCCAACCAAACCCGTTTCCGTGAGGGGCAGTCGTTTCGCTACGACCTGCATGTGCACGTCCCTGAGGGAGCCGTACCTAAAGATGGACCGAGCGCAGGCGTGACTATCGCCGCCGCCATCGTTTCCGCTTTCTCGGGCCGTCCGGTCCGGAAGGATTTTGCGATGACGGGAGAGGTTACGCTACGGGGCAAGGTCCTTGCGGTAGGGGGAATTCGCGAAAAGGTCCTCGCCGCTCATCGGGCAGGAATTAAGCACGTAATCCTTCCCGAAGACAACGTAGCAGACCTGGATGAGCTGCCTGAATCGGCCCGTAAGGCGCTCAAATTTCATCCTATTTCCTCGATCGACGAAGCTCTCGATCTCGCCCTTGTTTAGGACCGCTTTTCATCTTCCAGTAAAAGTTCCGTTTGACCAGTCTCAACATGGTACAGAGCGGCTTGACAATGAATATCTCCCGATCTCACCGCTGAGGCCAAGCGATAATAGTCACGGATCAAATGCTCGACCGCTTGTAACGCATTTTCGATGATCGATTGCTTCGTGAGATCGTCATGAGGCTTTGCCCATGCTCGAAAGACCGCTGAAGAAACACTCGAACGTAGCAGCCCTCCGCTTCCAGAAGAAACGCCTGACGCAACCTGACCCACGGCGAGGCAGCGTGTATGGCCAACGACTAGTACGAGAGGCACGTTGAATTCTTCGACCGCAATTTCCAGCATCCATCTGACGCTATCGCACGAGACATTTCCCGGTACGCGGCTCACGAAGAGCGACCCCAGCGGCTGGTCGAAGATGACTTCGGGAGCGACCCGACTATCCGAGCAGGCAATGATAGCTGCCCTCGGAAGACGTGGGTTACCGGCGATTTGGCTTAGCTGCGCTCGAGAGTACTGCTGATGAATGCTTCTTCCTTCAAAAAAGCGCCGGTTGCCCTCCAAGAGCTCGGCGAGCACGGCCTGCGGGTCTTCCCTTGGATGCATCACCCATTATGTTCACATCGATAGGCTCTATCGATCAACCGGTAGACTGCACGCCGGATGTTTCCGATCCGGGACAATCTATTTTCGCGTGAAAGGCCGCTGATCACTTATGTGCTCGTCGGCCTTAATGTGATGATCTACCTCTGGGACCGAAACTGGCATTGGCTCGCCCCCGGAATGGTCTTTTCCGACCTCGCCATGCGTCCTCGCGACGTGCTCGATGCGCTTAAGGGAACCGGAGATCCATCTGCTCTAGGCACCCTGTTTACGGAAATGTTCCTTCATGCGAATTTGGCCCACATCATTGGAAACATGATCTTCCTGATCACGTTCGGCCCAAATGTCGAGCATGCCCTCGGTGGTTGGAGGTTCGCCCTATATTATGTTTTTTGGGGATTGGTGGCGGGCGCTTCCCACGTTTTCGTGAACCCTTCATCAGCCTTGCCTACCGTTGGCGCCTCCGGTGCCATCGGCGGCGTTCTAGGCTGTTATTTCCTCCTTTTTCCGGGAAATCGAATTACCGTCATTATTCCGCCCTTTTTCTTTAATCGCTTCGTGGTCGCGGCGTGGCTTCTCCTCGGTGTGTGGTTCCTGTGGCAAATATTTTTTCCTCAAGCGGGAGTTGCCAATTGGGCTCATGCGGGAGGCTTTATGGCCGGCATGGCGACCGTGCTCGTAGCGGGAGGGCGAGCTAAAATTCTTCAAAATGCCCGATTCGAATCCGACCCCGACGCCGACTACGCCTAATCGTAACCTTGCTTGGGCGTTTGTAGCGATCGCCTTGGCAGCCATCTTTTCCGCACTTTCCCTTGCTCGGCGGATTCACATCGAGCAGCGAAACAAAGCCGTCGGAATTTGCATGGAAATGCAGGTCCTCAATGATCTGGCGGCATCATCCGGTAGACCGTTGCTCGGAGTCCTTTTGAATCTGAAAGCTCGCGGATTGACCGGTATCGCGATCTCCGAGGAAACCGTTTCCGCCCTCCTTCAAGAAGGCCATTTGACTTGGACCATGGGCAGATTAGGCGGTGCTCCAGAAATCTTAGAGCGCGTAGCTTGGGCCATAAAGGCTCGAGCCGGAATCAATCCTGTCATCACCGGAGGAACCCTCGAACTGCCTCCCATGATCACTCGCAGCAGCTTCGCCGGCCTTTCCCTTGGCCTCAATCCAAATGAAACGACTGCCGCAACCGCCGCAGACCTGTCGATCCTGGCACGGCACGGCAATGTTCAAGGAGCGAGTCCGGCCTATATCGACGCCATGCTGGGCCGGTCTCGCGAACTAGGCGCCGATTTCTATCTGCCGGAAGGCGAGCAAGCGCTTGGCCAGCGGGCCTTAATCCCATACACGGCCGAAGCCCTAAGACGGCTCAAGCTTGTCTATGTCGCTCCCGAGTTTGCCAAGATAGGAGGGGACGCGCTCCTCACCCAAAAATCCGTCGACAACGTAGTCCGGCTTCATAGCATCCAAGCCGCGGACGTCGACAAAATGGTTCCCGCCGAAGTGGCGGATCGGTTTCAAAGGGCGTATCGCGAGAGGGACATTCGCTGGCTCCTGGTTAGGCCCATTACCCTTGCCGCTGAAAACCCCATGATGGCCACCATGGAGATGTTGGATTCGGTCCGCAAAGCAGTTCTCCATGAAGGAGGCACGATCCGCGTACCAAAACCTTTCGAGGATCCCGCCGTTCCGCGAATAGTCTTCGTCCTCATCGGTCTTTCGGCGGCATTGTTGGCGAGCTGGGTTTGGCTAGAATTACTGAGCTGGGGCGACAGGTTCAGTTGGAACCCTGTCGGCATAACCGGAGTCTTGCTCATCTTCGCTTTAGGAGCGGCGTGTTGGATTGTTCAAGGGCGCTTACTCATGTCGCTTGTTGCGGCGATGGCATTTCCTATCGCCGCCTATCAAATCGTCCAGGCAATGCTTGATCGATCGAAGATTCACCCCTTCGCCTTATTTGGGTTGATGACGATCGTGAGCCTCGTGGGAGGTTTCTGCGTCGCCGGCCTACTCAATGAATTGCCATTCTACGTCCGTGCCGAACAATTCTTTGCCGTAAAACTTGCTCACTTTGGACCTATTTTGGTTGTGGGCTGGATCTTGCTAAAGGGCCGATTTTCCCTCCGCCAAATCCTTGGAAATCCTGTGTATTGGGGGTCTTTGGTCGTCAGCTTGATCATCCTCGGAGGACTTGGTTTTATGCTGGCGAGAACAGGTAACGACAACCCCGCCGCCGTGTCCGGTTTAGAATTGCGCTTTCGCGGACTCCTCGACGCGATACTCTACACTCGTCCAAGAACGAAGGAGTTCTTAATCGGACACCCGGCCTTGATCCTCGGGCTGTGCATGCTGATCCGAGAACGTGAGAAGGTACCTTCCACTCAAGTGATGGCTGCTGGCGTCTTATTGATGACATTGGGCGCAATCGGCCAAACCAGCATCGTCAACACGCTATGTCATATCCACACCCCGTTGGACATCAGCTTGGCGAGAATCGCGATCGGCCTCATCTTGGGCAGTATGCTAGGATTGATTCTGTGGGGGTATTTGCAGAAGGCGTGGAAGCCACTGCGCGCACAATGAAAACGAAAGCGGCCAAGCTGCTGCTGGCCGGCTACTTTGGCTGCGGCAATCTGGGGGACGATGCCATTCTTCTTGGGTTCCTTAAGGGGATTGAGAACAGCTCGTTTGGGGTAACCGTGCTGAGCGGATCACCGGAAGAAACCCACCGACTCTACGGGGTGCCTGCCCTCCCTCGAAGAGATTTTCGGGAATTTCGACTCGCGCTCGAATCTCACGATGCGCTGGTTTTTCCGGGCGGCAGCATTTTTCAAGACGCGACCAGCGTCAGAAGTGCGCTGTTCTATGCGCGCCTCGTGAGCCTCGCCAAGCGAGCCGGCAAAAAAGTATTCTTGCTCGGCCAAGGCGTAGGCCCATTGAACAGCTACCTTGGCAAAAGAGCGGCTACCGCCTCTTTCAACCG
>JBBREX010000080.1:0-12331 GCA_038225245.1 Fimbriimonadales bacterium
GATTGCGCAAAGCCAGGCCACCACGCCAAATGATTCGGTGCTGAGCATCATCAAAGGCGGCCAACAAGTCGGAGTGTTTACCGAAGCATTGAACGCCGTCCTCAACGATTTCAGATCCAACCGAGTTCCTATACTCGAATTCGGTTGGCAGGTGTTTTATCGCATACGCCGAGGCTCTACCGGGAAAGAGGGCGGAGGAAGTCGCCAAACGCCCACGTTGCCATTGCTTACGAATATGGCGGCGGATGCGAGGTTCTAATTTCGTCGTATAATCTAAGGACAATCAGGAAGGGGTTGATCCGTGCCGATCGAGGAAATCGAACCAAGATCGCTTGCCATTTTCAGGGCAATGGCTGGAGGCTTAGCCGATAGTTATATCGGGGAGACGCTCCTTCCTGCCCTCAAATGCGCCTCCCATGCGGAATCCGCTAGTCTGAAGGACATCCGCGCTGCCTTTTCCAATCCTTACCGGTGCTTGTTGGCCTTCTACCTTCATTATGCTTTTGCGAAGCGTGGAAGGGATCGAGAAGAGCTCACCGACACCACCTCTCTCGCTCTGATGAGAACGGCACGTGAAGACCAAGCAGATGATTTACTCTCACAGCCAGATGGGAGCTTGCTTTGGTCCAATTTCGAAAAGATTTGTCAAGAGAAGCGGCGAAAATGCGTGGAGCAACTGAATCGAGGACTCATTGCCGGGATTCTGGAGCTCGCCCAAGAAATCTACCGAATCGATCATACTGGGTCGATTGCAGGATGGGTACTCCGTGGCGTCCTCCAAACGACCCACATCGAGCCTCAATTCCTTCGTATCGTGGATATTCGCGGAGTCGGGCCGAAAACGACCTCAACCTTCCTGCGCGACATGGCATTTCTTTACGGAATGGAGGATCAACTGGCTCATGCCGATCGTTTGTACGTCCAGCCGGTAGATCGCTGGATACGGCTAGCTGCCTCGGAGGTGGTCCAAGAATTTGCCGAGAACGACGCCGCCGACTGGATCGTTGCAGGAAAATTGGCGAAATACACCCGCAAGGCTGGAGTTAGCGGCATTCGCTTCAATATGGGGGCAAGCTATTTCGGCACGCGAGAGGTTCGAGATCCAGCCCGATATTCTTCTTCGATCATGGCGCTTGCCGAGGGCCAGTCTAACCTTTCGAATTTAGGTGTTCCCAGGCCAACCTCAGCCCATCTAGGGTGAGATTTGGCAGATATCTGTCGATGCTCGGACAAAGATCCAAGAATATATATCCAAGTCCGCCCGTCGAGATCACCGCCGCATGTGATCCCAGCTCGGCTCTGAATCGCTGGATGAGCGCCTCGATGGCGCCCGCATAGCCAAACATAACACCGGATTGAAGAGAACCGATCGTGGAGCGGCCGATTGCGATGGTTGGCGCTTCCACGGGAATACGGGGCAGCAATGCGGTGCGGGCGCTGAGGGCATCCATTGATACTACGATTCCGGGCAAAATTGCGCCCCCAGCGTAAGCTGCCGATTCGTCAATTGCATCAAACGTGGTCGCAGTACCGAAGTCGACGACGACGATGGGGGCCCTTTCCTCCGCCAGAGCGCCGAGGGCATTCGCGATTCGGTCCGCGCCGACCGCACTGGGGGGGTCATATCGAACCTCAAGGCCCACGTCCGAGCCATTCTTAAGGAAGACGGGGAGCACCCGTAAATGCTTCTCGGCGAGCGCCGAGACGGCGGCATTCATGCCCGGTACTACGGACGCCACGATAAGCGCGGAGGCCTCGAATTTAAGGTCTAAGGGCGCGCAAAGGGTCCGCAAGGTTGCCGCTAGCTCGTCCTCGGTTCGATTAATGTTGGTAGAGAGCCGCCAGATGCCTCGCCATCGATCGTCGGCATAGACGCCGACGACCGTATGAGTGTTGCCAACATCAATCGCCCAAAGCATCGGTTAGATCCACCCTGCTGTAGATTTTTCCGCCGAGCCCTCGCTCGATTGCAGAAACGACTCGGCTAGCTACTTGATCCCGCAATTCGACCCCATCGGCTTCGACCATCACCCGCAGCATTGGTTGAGTGCCGCTGGCTCTGACCACTAACCGGCCGTGCCCGAGTAAGGCATTCTCGGCATCAGCCAACCCCGATGCGACCTCAGGCCTTTCCGCCCATCCATCTCTCTTGTCGATGGAAATATTAATCAATACTTGGGGCCAGGAGGCGTAAATCTCCCACCAATCCGAGGCCGACCGCTTAGATTCCTTGAGGATTCTTAGGAGTTCAAGAGCCGTGACAAGGCCGTCTCCGGTGGGTCCCCGCTCGGAGAAGATCAGATGGCCGCTTTGCTCGCCTCCAACTTTAGCACCGGTCTTCACCATCTCCTGGCTAACATATTTATCCCCCACCGGAGTCCTGACCAGGTCGAATTCTTGACTTTTCAAAAACGTTTCGAAGCCCCCATTACTCATCACCGTGCCCACCGCAATCTTTGGCTGAAGGGCGGCATGCCAATGGGCGATATACATGGCCATCGTTCGATCACCGTTGATCAAGCGACCCTCAACATCGCTGAATATAGCCCGATCGGCGTCCCCGTCGAAGGCAATGCCTATTTCCGAGCCTGTTTGACGGGTAAAGCGCTGGATGGTTTGCGGCTTGGTGGCGCCGCATTCCGCGTTAATATTCAATCCGTCGGGCTCGTCCCCGGTCAGACAAATGGCGGCTCCTAAAGCTTCAAATACGGGCCCGGCGATCTGGAAAGCAGCTCCGTTCGAGCAATCGAGGGCGATGCGCATTCCCGCCAATCCGTCCGGCACGATCGTTTGCAGAAAGGCAGCATATCGGGCGATTTCTTCTGGAGCGCTCGCCAAGTCACCCACTCCCGCCCCCATCGGACGACTTGGCCGGCCAGTTTCTTCCAGCAGAGATTCAATTTCTAACTCGGCGGCGTCGGAGAGCTTTCGTCCATCATGGCCAATTAGCTTGATGCCGTTATCTGGCGCTGGATTATGGCTGGCCGAAATAACCGCACCCATCCCATATTCTCCAGTGCGGGCAACGAACGAAATGCAGCCCGTCGGGACGATGGCGAGGGTCCTCACGTCCACTCCAACCGAGCAAAAACCGCTGGCTAGGGCGGCTCCCAGCATGGGGCCGCTTCTTCGGGTATCCCGGCCCAGAACAACGCGCTTTTCCGCGCCTGATCGGATTAGGTAGCGACCAGCGGCTTGGCCGATGGCCAACGCCAACTCCGGGGTGAGGTATTGATTGGCAATTCCACGCACCCCATCCGTGCCAAAAAGTTTTTTGCTCACCGGCGCTTGGCGACCTTAACCCGAGCGGGTCGCACAACACGATCGGCCATCTTGTAGCCGGGCTCGATCTCCTCGATGACCGTATCATCGGGGTGCTCCTCCGAATGCTCGGTCGTAATCGCTTCATGGTGCTCTGGATCAAATAGAGAGCCCAAGGCATTGATTTTCTCAAGCTTAACCGCTTCCAAAGCGCTTCGCAACTGCCGATCCACAGCACGAACTCCTTCCAAAACAGCTTCTTTTGACGCACCGCTTTCGATCGCTCCTATAGTTCTCTCGAAATTATCTAAGACGGGAATTAATTGGCGGACAAGGCTTTCGGTGGCAAACTTACGGAGCTCTTCCTTTTCTTGCTGAGCCCGGCGCCTGAAGTTTTGTAGATCGGCGAGAGAACGGAGCAGTTGGTCTTTCAGTTCGTCTCGCTCCCGAGCCAAAAGCTCCACGGCAGCGTTGCCGTCCACAGATTCTGCCGTTTGAGCTTCACCTTTGGCGGCCGCTTCATCTAGTTTTGTCTCTCTATTTTTCATTTTTGACAATCTTATCTACGATTGCGACAAGGAGAAAGCGATTTTACCGTGAGATATTCAGGTTTCATTGGCTGGCCCAAAACCCTTCAAGTTCCGGGTATCGATGACGCACGAGCGCGGCCTCGGGAGTCATAGTCGCGACATGCCCGTCGCAGAATAGAAAATGAATTCCTCCCTCGTGGCGCGAGCGTCCCTTGCTTCGAAACTGGCCATTTCCAGCATCGTAGAACGCTAGTCTCGTCACTGCTCTGGTGCCCCGACTAAACTTCAAGTTGCCTGTGTCGTAACCAATAAGGAAGCCGTCGAGCGCTCGATTATCCGCCCCCAAGAGCGGCAACGGATCGTAGGTACCTTGGGAACCGCCGTTAGACGTTTCACCGATCAGGATCGTCCCGTGATCATTCATGATATTGGAAGCCGGTATTCCGGCAAGGGCGATGAATAGACCATAAGTGAGACACATGGCCGGGTCCTCCCCTAGAGCCTCAACTCGAGCACATTCCTTCGCGATCGCGCTCGGGCACCGAAAGGTAGCTCGCTTCGGCATGTATTGTGAGAGTTGCGTCGCCCACGTATTGGCCAGCCCCGAGCGATCGATTCTCGGAGATTCCCCTTGCCCGACTACGTACGCGGGCGGATATCGTCCATCGTTGGCCTCTAGATAACTGCCCATAGCCGTGAACATCGCCCGAAAATTCTCCTTGCATAGATGTTTCTCCGTTTGCCGTCTCCAGAAGAGATAGAGCGGGGTCATCAAGATAAGAAGGATGAGCATGACCAGCGCGAGCAGCCGAATATCTTTGGCCGTCAGGTACGCGGTTCGGGCGGATGAGCTTTCCGGCTCGTCCGGCTCATAAGAAAACGAGGATAGGATCATCGACTATAGGTGACAGTCGTTGGCTGATCATCTAAAAAATGAAAATCTCGCAATGTTTTCCGAAGATGGCCAGTGTCCACCCTCAGATCGAAATTACCGGCGTCGAGAACCGGAATTTGCCCCATGCGAATGTTATCATTTCCGATCTTCCTGGCGAATAGCGCTAGAGCAGCCACCTCGCGAGCATCGAGCTCTCCCCCGAGAACATCGACTGCCTTGTCTGCCACCGTGCCGATCAATCCAGGCTTCTTCATCACCGCTTCTTTGAAGGACAGAATGAAGTCTTTTTGGCGGTCTTGACGGGCGTAGTCGCTGTCGCCATGGCGATACCGTACAAAACACATGGCGTCGTATCCTTTCAGGACCTGGCGCCCGGGTTTTAAGTTGATAAACAAGCCGCCTGCTCGGTCAGTGTACTTGAGTGGTTTGTTGACATAAATGTCCACTCCGCCCACCAAGTCCACCATTTCCTGAAACGCCTTGTAGTTGAGGACGACGACCTTGTCGATGGGGACATCGAGTAAGGCTTCCACGGCTTGCTTAGCGAGATCCTTCCCTCCTATCGAATGGAAGGCATTGATCCGCATCGACCGATATCCGGGCAGCTCGGCGAGAGTGTCGCGAGGAATCGAGACCCCGGTAATGCGATTGTGGGCAAAGTCTAGTCGGGTCAACAGCATCATGTCGCTACGCGCATATTGGCGCAGGATTTTCTTTCCGCCTGGAGCTCGATCCTCATCGCAACCAAGCAGGAGCAAATTTAGGGCGTCCTTGTTTTGAATCTGCCCATCAAAGACTTCTTGCGGTGTCGTTCTGGCGATCGATTGGCGCAAAATCGAGCTTAAAACGGAACTCTCGCCAATCCAGCCAAGCACGCCGCCCGCCAATATCGAAAATAGCAGCAACAACGTATAGAGCAGACCTCCGATGAGGCGCATCCACCGGCGCTGGGGGGGGCTTTTGGGCATAAGCAGACCTAGGGTACCTGCATTAAAGGACGCAATTCGAGGCCACGTTTGATCCCATTTTCTTGGTTAGCTCACATTTCTGGATTTTGAACTGCATTGGCAACTGGCGAGGTCAGTATTTTATGACATACGATTGCCTCATCGTTGGAGGCGGGCCCGCCGGGTTGTCGGCGGCAATTTACTTGGCGCGTTTTTTGAGATCGACGCTCGTTCTCGATAGCGCTGGCGGCCGTTCCTCCTCTGAGCAAGTCAACGATAATTATCTAGGCTTTCCCAACGGAGTCAAAGGAACAGAGCTTAGGGCTTTAGGCAAACAGCAGGCGGAGCGATTTGGGGCTGGATTCCAAATTTGCGATGTTCAAGCTCTTAGCCGCGAGAAGAATGGCATTTTTCAGGCCCAGTCCGATCAGGGGTCGTTTGAGGGTCGAACAGTGATCTTATGCACTGGCGTTTGTGATCTTTGGCCGCATTTTCCCAACGTTCAAGATTTTGTAGGCAAATCATTATTTTGGTGCATCACATGCGATGGATTTCGTGCAAAAGGCAAGCGGGTCATCGCTTTTGGGGCCGATGACGAGGCGGTAACGACCGTCCTTCAACTTCTGCGCTATACAAACGATATTGTGTTGATTCACCGATCTAAGCAACTCGACTGCTCCGAGGAAAAGGTCCGGGCACTCGAGGAATCAGGTATCAGGCTGATTTGCGGAGACGAGCAAGATATTGAAGGGCTTCCGGGCGAGCCCGTGTGCGTCATTCTCGAGGATTGGCGTCGATTCGCCTGCGACATTCTCTTCGGGCTCTTAGGATGCGTTCCCAATAATAAATTGGCCGTTGACGTAGGTGTAGCTTGCTCGCCCAAAGGATACGTGCTCGTGAATGAGGAGGGATATACCAGCGTTCCCGGGCTTTTCGCAGCAGGAGACCTAAGCCGAATGCATACACATCAAGTTGTTAGCGCCGCTCATGAAGGCGCAGAATCCGCCCAGACCGCGAACTATTTTCTCTACGATGAGTCTCAAAGGAATACAGATATCAAAGTCAAGGCCCCGGATCTGGGGGAATCCAAAGCCGGCTAAGGAGACAAAATGAACTCAAGGAATATGGTTTGGACTGCGCTGGGGGCTGTAGCATCCTATGCGATCTACTCTCAGATAAGACGCCTGGTGGAGGACCGAGAAGCGAACCGCTCTCTCGTTAATCGCGAGCGATTGGTGGATTTATCTTCGGAAGATTCCTTCCCTGCCAGCGATCCGCCTAGCTTTACCCCTGTGCAAGCGGCTGGAAGCTCCGGAAGCTTCGACTCGAAGAGATAACCGGGCCTCTCGTTATCGCCTCAGCAGTTGCTTCAGTTCCGAGACCACTCCCGCATAATTCAAGGCGGTTTCTTCCGAGATGATTCCGGCCTTTACGTATCGGGCCAAGCTTTGATTCATCGTCTGCATTCCCCAAAAAGCGCCCTCGTTCATCATGTGGTAAAGATCGCCGAAATGGCCGTCCTCGATAGCCTTGCTGACGGTCGGCGTACAAATGAGGATTTCCTGTACGACGACCCGACCCTGGCCGTCTGCCCGAGGCACCAACTTCTGAGCGACGACACCCCTGAGAGAGCCCGCCAAGCGTAAGCAGAGGTGGTTTTTCTCGTGCGGAGGGAACATGTTGACGACACGGTCTAAGGTTTCGTAGGCGCTCGAAGTATGGACGGTCGAGAAGACGAGGTGCCCTGTTTCACCGGCTTGCATTGCGACGTTCATGGTGTCCACGTCGCGCATTTCTCCGATCAAAATAACGTCGGGAGCTTCTCGAACGACTGCGCGCAGGGCAGGTTGAAAGTCCTCCGTATCGATGCCAATTTCTCGTTGGCTAACGTAGGCTTGCTTATCCGGATGAACGATCTCCAGCGGATCCTCGATGGTGACGATATGACAAGGGCGGTTCTGATTGATGATATCGATCAGGGCGGCCAGAGTCGTCGTCTTTCCGCACCCCGTCGGGCCCGTGACCAGAATGAGACCTAAACGATGTTTGGTTAACTCATTGAGCACTGGCGGCAAGCCAAGCTCTTGAAGGTTACGAATCTGGAGCGGGATAATCCGCATGACGCTGGCGCAGGCGCCGCGCTGCCGATAAACGTTGCAACGGACCCGACACTTATCGCCAACCTGAAATGCCAAGTCCATTTCGCTCGTGTTTTCAAATCGACGCTTTTGCTTCTCATTCATGACCGACAGAACAAGACGCTCGACGGTAGCATCATCGAGGATAGGCCAGTCGCCCGGTAATGGAGCAACGGCGCTATGCTGTTTCATCGTCGGCCGTTGGTGCGACTTCAACATGAGGTCCGAAGCTACGAGTTCGAAGCCGACTCCGATCATTTCGTGCACGTCGAGGGATGCGAGGTCGCGCATAGGTTAAAATTTTCTCCGACTAATTGGATTGGAAGGGCGAAGCGGTCTGCTCGGCCTGAGTATCGCGAAGTATACCAAAAGGCCCGTAATAAGAGAGCCCGCCGTGATCACCACCACAGGTCCGAACCAGGATGCTTTCTGCTTTGGCGCAGGTATGGCCCGATCTGTGACCTTGCTAACCTGCTCTGGTATGTGAATTCGAGCTGGATCTTGACTGAGAAGCGTGACTCGATACTCGATGCCCTGAGGTCCGAAGCTTGAATTAGCCGTCGTCCCGACGACGGAGACTACCTCGGGAAAAGAGAATTTGCCCACTGTGGCGCGGTTGGGTTTCTCTCCTACGAAGCTAACGCTCATCCCCTGGACCGTATAAGGAGCAGGTGCGCCCGCGAAAGCCCGGACAATGGGTTCTAATCGGAGAACCGAGTTGGCCCGATCGATCAAGTTATCGGTGGCAAACGAAGCTTTAAGAAACCGCAATTTAGGATCGCCACCTATGGTTTGCGCCCCTATGTATAGGCCCCTAACCGGTGAGCCCGCGTTTTCTCCGATCGCTTCGCATTGACGTTTGAGCAGATCTCTCGGATAGCCGGCGTCGAGCATGGTGACTTCCACGAGATCGGCCGTTGTGGGGTGCTCTCTAATCGTTATTGTTACCTGAGGCTTGGAGGCAACATCGTGGGCCTGGGACCACGCTCCAGCGTGCATAGCGATTAATGAAATGGTCAAGAAAACTCGCTTCATGCTCATTGCAAGGTACCATGAGCGGCTCGGATGATCGCTTGATGGGCAAAAATCGCACGAAGCCTTCATAAATTATCTGCAGTTCGTAATGATTTTCTGAAAACGATCCGACACAGATGTTGAAATCGAACTAAATGCCTAGTTGAAGCGTTTTGCATAGGAGTCGCGTTCTATAATACGCGGTCATGGATACCAAGGGGTCACACGAGCATATGGAAGAGCTAGAATTAGCGCCCGTTTCCGCAGCTACCGTCCTTCTGACGCCAGAGGGCTACAAAAGCTTGCACGAGGAACTGGACCGCCTGACCCTGGAAAAGAGGCCAGACATCGCTGAACGTCTGCGGGAAAGCAAGCAGCACGGCGAGTTCAGCGAAGACAACAGCGAGCTTGACGAGGTTAAGTTCGAGCAGGCTCTCGTGGAGGGTCGGATCGCCGAGCTTAAGGGCATCTTCGCAGGGGCGCAAGTGCTCGATCCGAAAATCATTCCTACCGATACCGTAGGAATTGGGTCGTATGTAAAGGTCAAGGATGTCGATCGGCCCGCCGAATTCGAGGTCCGGGTTGTCGCGAGTGTAGAAGCCGATCCTGACAAAGATCTAATTAGCAACGAATCGCCAATGGGGGTTGCGTTGCTAGGCAGGAAAGCGGATGAAGTCGTCGAGTTCGAAGCCCCCGCCGGAAAAATTCGGTACAAGGTCCTGAAAATACGTCGGTAGGTTCCTCTCAGCTTGTCCTGTGGGCTCCAAAACCTGATGCGTCTCAGTGCACGTGAGGTATTCTCATTGCTTCCCGCTGCGACCAGGCACCGATGGAACGATCTACCAACTTATGGCACAGACCAGGATGAAAGACGACAGGGATAAGGACAATTCCGAAAAATTCGGTATGCAGCCCGCCTCGAGCGTGCCGCTACCAAAAATGCGAAAGGGGCTGAAGGGCTTTTATCGCGACGTCTTGCGAGAGATGAAGCATGTGCATTGGCCCACCCGACATGAGACCAACCGGTTGACCGGAGTGGTCCTTGCCATTTGCGCGCTTACCGTCCTGATTTTGACCGCGCTCTCACAGGTGTTCCAAGTCGTGTTCGATATTATTCTTAGAGGCAAATAGGCGATGGCAAAATCCTGGTACGCCGTGCACACCATTGCCGGCCACGAAAACAAAGTCCGAGACGTCTTGACCCGCCGTGCCGCTGTCGAGGGTTATTGGGATACCGACTTATTTCAAATCCTCATTCCCACCGAGCAAGAGCTCACGACGAGAGCGGGCAAGCGAATGTTGGTCGAAAAAAAGGTTTTCCCTGGCTATATTTTGATCCAGATGAATATGACCGACGACACTTATAAGCTCGTCAAATCCACGAGTGGCGTCACCGGCTTTGTGCAGAGCGGAAATAAACCAGTTCCCCTGGAAGATTATGAAGTGCGCCGGATCATGCAGAACCTTGAAACCAGCAAGGAAACCCCAAAGGTGGCCTATGCGAAGAACGATATCATCCGGGTGATCGAGGGGCCGTTTAGCGACTATACCGGCAAGATCGAAGAAGTCAATTCGGATCGCGAAAAGCTGAAGGTCCTCATCAACATCTTTGGCCGGGAAACGCCCGTCGAACTTGAATTCACCCAAGTCGAAAGAATGTAGGGATGCGATCCTCATGGTACAGTGATCGTTAGCTCTGCGCCCTTCGGCGTGGACTTCTCGTCTGATCATCAATGGTCGCTACTCCGTCCGCCTTTACTTGGAAGACCAATCCACGCGAACCTCTCCAAGAGGCGATCTTGGCCCGCGAACTGGGTATTCCGCCCCTCGTAGCCGCAGTTCTAGTTTCGCGGCAGATTACCGACCTCGAGGAAGCCGATCGCTTCTTAAATCCTTCTCTGGATCATTTTCACGATCCTCGGCTGCTCCCCGACTACGACCAGGCTGTTGCCTGCATTCTGGGCGCCCGTGACCGTGGAGAGAGAATATTCGTTCATGGCGATTACGATGTCGACGGCGTCACCAGCACGGCGATATTCACGCGCTTTCTCAAGAAGCTAGGCTTCGATGTAGTGCCCCATGTTCCCCATCGCGAAAAGGAAGGCTATGGCATCCACCCGATTGCCGTCCAAGCCGCCAAAGACTGTGGCGCCAAGCTATTTCTCACCTGCGACTGCGGAGGAAGCGCACACGAGCAAATCAACCAAGCCAGGGCATTGGGAATGGCCGTCGTCGTCACCGACCACCATCATATGTGCGGCAAACTGCCAAACGCCCAAGCCGTCGTGAATCCTCATCGGCCGGACTCCAGATATCCTTTCAAAGACCTGTGTGGCGCGGGTGTCGTCTTCAAACTTTGTGAGGGCCTGTGCCGAGAGATGGATGTATCCGTGGACAACTTCCGTCGTGCCTTTTTGGACCTTGCGGTTCTCGGCACGGTAGCCGACGTCGTTCCTTTAATCGGCGAGAATCGGATCATCGCAAAATTCGGTCTGCAAAGACTTGACGAGACGAAGAAGGCGGGCTTGCGCTCTTTGCTCGAGGTCTCAAACGAGGGCAAGGAGGCTTGCAAGGTTACCACCCGCATGATCAGCTTTCAGATCGGCCCTCGGCTCAATGCGGCAGGCCGGGTCAATGATGCGGCACTCTCACTGGACTTGCTTCTGGATGACGACCCTGCTTCCGCGAGTCTGCTGGCTCACGAAATCGATGCATTTAATCGCGACCGGAGAGCCGAGCAGGATCGAATCGTCCAGGAAGCAATTGCACTGGTCGAAGAGAAGGGCCTCGATAAAGAGAATGTCATCGTTATCTCTGGAGCAGATTGGCACCCCGGGGTGGTGGGGATAGTCGCTAACAAGATCGTCGATCGATTCAGGCGCCCCACATTCGTTCTCGTGGAAAACAAGGAGTTATGCGAAGCCAGGGGTTCGGCCCGGTCGATACCGGGGTTCCACCTGGCTGAGCTTCTCGCTGACCACGGTGATCATATCCTCAAAGGAGGCGGCCATGCGATGGCGGCGGGTATGACGATCCGACTGGACAAAATCGACGAGGTTTCAAGGCTATTCAATGCTTATGCCGCCAGTATTCTCACAGAAGAGCATTTCCTAAGAATCTGCCCAATCGATTGCGAAATCAACACCGAAGAGGCAGACCTTCAAGCGGCTGCCGTATTGCAGAAAATGGAGCCATTCGGTACAGGCAACCCCGAGCCGGCCTTGCTTATGCGAGACGTCGAGTTCTTCTCGTTCAAGCCCACGAAGAATCCGGAAGTGCGCCAAGTGACCTTCAAGAAGACGGACGGCCAATTGGTCGAAGGGGTGGGTTTTTACCTCGGGCAACGTTTCTTGGATTGCGAAGCAGGATGTCGAGGCGATTTAGTATTCAATCTCGTGGTGAACGAATACCAGGGAACGCGCAAACCCAAATGGTGCGTGGTAGATTTCACCCTGAATTAGTCGGTCTGCCGTCCGACGAGGATATTCAAGTCGATCGTCTCATCGCCGCGCTGTACTTTAACTTTGAGTAAGTTGCCCACCTTTT
>JBBREX010000081.1:0-12239 GCA_038225245.1 Fimbriimonadales bacterium
CGGCCGCCCGATCTCCCATCAGCATTTCGAATTCGTACTGGTAAGTCACGGGATCGCCAAGCGAGACCGCTGCCTCCGCTTCAGCTTTTGACGAAGCGCCGATATCGATCCACATGTCCTTGATCTCGGGCTTTTTCTTTCGCTCGTCTTCCTCGAGCAAATGGATCGCCTTCCGGGCGATGACTCCGGGCACTCGCTTCTTGCCATGAATCCATACCCTTTGCCCCATCGGAATCGTGCTGTCGTGGCCTCCGATACCTTGGAAATAAAGCAGGCCTTCATCGCTGATGTAATGAATAATGAACCCGATCTCGTCCATATGGCCGGCGAGCATCACCTTCATCTTTGCCTTTGGGTTGGTGATCGCCCATACGTTCCCATGAACATCGGTTCGTATCTCGTCGGCAAACGGCTTGCAATACTGACGATAAATTTCCGCCGCCCGCTCCTCATAGCCCGATGGTGAAGGAACGTTGACGATCGCTTTCAGGAACTCCAGAGATTTGTCTCGCATGGGAAGGCTCATGATACCGCTTGAGCTACGGAGCCAATTTCCGCTCCACCACGTCGATCAAGGCATGGAGGGCCAGCATGTGAAGCTCCTGGATTCGATCGCTCGATTCACCAGGGGCCATAAGCTTGGTGTCGCACAGAGGGCCAACGATGCCCCCGTCTCGACCCAAAAATCCCACCACTGATACGCCCTTGTCCTTCGCCGCTTCCGCCGCGTTCACCAAGTTCGGCGAATTTCCGGTCGTGCTGAGAATAAACAGAAGGTCGTTTTTTTGTCCCAAAGCTTGCACGAGACGGCTGAACACGTGGTCGAATCCGTAATCATTCGCCACGCAGGACATGTGGGTCGGGTCGGAGAGGGCGATGACCGGATAGGGTGGTCGGTCGCTCTTGAACCGCCCCGTCCACTCCTCCGCGAAATGCATGGCGTCGGCCATGCTACCGCCATTGCCACAGACGAGAACCTTATGGCCGGATCGAAAAGCCAGCAAAAGCTGCTCGCCGATCTCCTCGAGCGTTGCCAGGACACCTTGATCGGTCCGAAACCGATCCAGCAAGCGCGCGGCCTCCGAAAAAGCCGATTCGAATTCGGAGCCCATGCCTCAACTCTACCCTCGCATACGGTCGAAGGCGGATCGGCACACTCGCCTCCATCTCATCCGGGGCAAGCTCGAGCTTAGCTGCTAATAGGTTCAAATCGCCTAAATTCCTCCTATTCCTTTCCTACAAGTACCAAAGTTTAGCCGTCGGAATTAACGGCAAGAGCTTGTGGATGGCAGATTTTCTATTTCCACATACTAGCTGCACCAAAAAAGCAAGCGTCAACCATTTCCTTTGTGATGCTTTGAGGTCCGCGAAACATGACTTAGGGAATCAGGTTCAATCAAATTGGATGAGCTCAAATCAGCCATCGAAGGTTGCAGGCCGGCTGGACTTGATCGTCGGCATAGCACTAAGTTCTCTAGGCTTTTTGAGCGGCTCGATCAATCTGCTCTTGGCCCTGGTCACTGCGAGCGAAACCCACTACCACCCCTTTGTGGACGCCTTAAACTTATTCGCCTATGCCGCGCCGAGCTTCTTGCTGGCGACGGCAGGCTACTTGATCGCTCTGGGCTACAGAGCGGGATTCGCGCTTGCGCTAGTCGGGGGAGTGTGGCTCTTAGGCGTGGCCGTTCGGTCTCCAAGTTGCTGCCTGCTCTTGGGTCCTTCAGGGATCGGGATCTTGGTCTACACCTTGGCCCGGCTTCTGGTCTTTCCGGGCAAAACCTCATGAAGCACGTTTCGTAACAGTCAGAGAGCCTAAGGACCTAAGCCCATAATAGTCCAGATCATTTCTGCCCAAGAGACGAGATGAGCTGGTTGAAAGAAGAGGAGCGGCGGTTGCCTTGACGTATATTCAGTCGGAACATCGATTCCGGTGCGACTGGATTGTAGGTTGCCTCCACGTGCTGTACAGTTTGCGGATCCCAATCCATGGCTTCGAAGCCCATTCAAAATTGCTTTTGCCGGACATCGGTGTTTTCTTGTTTCTATTACTTCTCACGGCTCCACTTATTTTGTCGTTCAGGTTCGGAGCCCTGATACAAGCAAGTTTTCAAGTCTTGGTGCTATTTGGCCCGCCGATGTTTAATAGCCCTGGAGTGGCCGCAGGCCGTGGCAGCTTTTTTGATTGTATATTGCATTGCGAGGACGACGAACATGCTGGGCCCGCCAATGTTACGGCTTGGTCGCAAGAGAGTATAACGCGCAAAGAGCCCGACCAAAGTCAAAATACTTTGCAACGGCGTCATTGGCTCACGTCGAAGCCGCCGCGAGTGTGGGGCGTCGTATAGTCTTATTGGTACAGCGCTAACGTAAGGAAATACGGGAGCCCGAAATCGTTTTTCAGAGGAAGTCCAGGAGCAAGTGCGAAGACAACCCGGGGCAGTGATCTTAGTGTTATATTGCTTAAATTGTTGCACCCGTCCCTAACGGAATTACTAACGTGAAAGCCATTACTTATACTAAGTTATCCACGACCATCATCCACTATCTTGTTGGATATACGCTGTTATTTTCGCTAGCGTGGATGGTAACGCGAGACTTAGTGCGGGCGACGTTTAACTTGGGCGGGGTGTCTATCGTTTTCGCATTCATATTGCCATTTCAGATTCACTACCCTCTCCAAACTTGGAAAACTAAAGTGCTGTTGATTTTACTGACGTTAGTTTTTCCCATCGTGCTCGCGATCGGTGGTCGATTGCTCACTACACGATGAGCATCAGCGACAATCCATCCGGGACGCTACGCGACGATTTGCCCGATCCTTTAGGTTCGACCGTAGCTTTACTTGATTCAGGCCAAGCAAAGACTGACACGTTCAACATCTGCCAATGTTTGGTTGTCTAATTGAATGAGTAGAACTTCTCCACTCGACTTTAGAAGGATTCTACTAGGGGTTGCAATAAATTCCTATTGGTTTGGTCTTACCATATTGTTGGCGAGATCAAGACTGTCCACTCTCTCCCAAATTGCAGTTGCGGCGGCCTTGAGTTTTCCAATTGGTCTGTTAAGGTTCCGAAGGGGCATGGCTTGGAAGAAGCGAACCCTAGAATTTTATGGCAGGTACAGTCGCCCGAAACAACTGATGTATATGACACTTGCATGCCTTGTGATTTGGCTAATGCTGATTACCTGTACGCTCATTTTCCGGCCTGCCAATTCTGCTAAGTGGATTGCTGTTTGCACGGTATTCGTTGTCATACTTTTTTCAATCCGGATTGGAGAACGTATCTTGACCAAAAGTGAGGGCCTTGGCAATCGGGCGAAGAACTAATGGTAGGAGAACGGGTTTCCCACGAATCGCCTCGACCAACGCGACTGCTTTCCTTCCCAACTTATTGCATCTTACCTACCGAGGGCCTTTTGCACTTGCTTCAGGACAAGTTGCGTGTTCTCGTGCAGATTTGGAGGGATGAGGCTTGCGATAGGTGTCAAGAATGCCAACGCATGAGTTCACCGGTCAGAATAGGTCCTATGCCGATGCCAGCAGGGATTCCTCAACCGCCGTCATGGGAAGATTTCGTTCCGCCGGGAATCATTGTTACGTAGCATGGAACAGAATCCCAAAGAACTAGCCTCTCAGCTCATTGATCGTATCAATAGCGACTTTGCCGATCGTAAAGAGCTGCCAAGGACTCTTGTAGATGAGGTGGTCAAAGATATCCCCTCTCAGTCGCGGGAGCTTCTCGGCATATTTGCTAGGGAGCCTTTGATGGTAGAAGCGCACTTTGTTCTCGTCGAACTAATTTATTCGACGAACCCTCATGTTCGGCTATTCGTCCTCCCGTCGATCCTTATCCAGCTCGTCGATAAGTTTGACAGAGAGATGAATTGTGATGAAGCCTGGAGGCAATGTGACGCTCAACTTCATATGCTCGGAGGAAGTTCACGGATTACGTCGGAGGAGGTCGCAGAACTGTATTCGATACTCACTTGGACTCAGCGTGTGCTCATCAAGGATATATTATCCTTTTGCAGTAAGAACCATGTTGAATTTGGAGGCGAATGCATGGAAGCTCTACGGCGACCTCTTTGGCACCGACCGGTTCCCCTCAAACATCAAGCGTCGACATCGTAAAGGCGTCCTTCCCGAGACGACCTTTAAAACTCGGTTAGTGTTAATCGGACGACATTTGAGAGCCCACCGAGCATGACGAATCAGAGAAGAAGAACGTCGGCGGCGCGATCTAGAAACAGGCTTTGCTTCGCACCTGCCGCTTTAAGGTCTGGATCGGTGCGATTTGAGAATCCAGGTGAAAACTGGCTGCCGGGTCCAGACTGCTCGATCATGCGAATCTCTTTGGGCACGGCGCTGTTGGATGCGAACATCCGAGACCCCACATGGCCGCCATCAGAACCAACGCCAGCCCTAACCTTATTGGGCAAATGCTCCGCCCGAGTGTGCTTGACTGAGTCTTCATTCAATATCCCCCAAACTTATCCTGCAGGCTCTAGCATGGTCCAAGACCACCGTGGTCACACCAACTCGCGAATCGCGCCTAGCGTCTTGTCGACCTCCTCCGGCGAGTTCAGAAGACTTGGGGTCAACCGGGCGTACGAGATGAAATAGGGCGTTTGGCTGGCGATGATTCGCTTTTGCTCGAGGCGGGCGACGACTTCGTGCTGAGGCAACTTTTCCAGGTTGAAGCAGACAAGGCCCGCCGATAAGTCATCCGACATCGGCGTGTAGACCGTCACTCCCGGCATCTTCGATAGCTCCTCTTTGCAGTGCCGGGCGAACGTGTGGATCCGCTCGCGGACGCGCGCTTTGCCGATCCGCTCGTGGAGTGCGAAAGCCGAAGCCAGCGCCCAACGATGCTCGAACGAATGGAAACCCCCCGGAGTGAGATAATGGCCGAAGGTGGCGCGGTCCGAAAAGCTGGGGATGGTGGGCAAAAGAAACTTCTGGGACTCTGGCTTGCCCCATAGGATAACGGTTCCGCGCGGCCCGAACAGCCATTTGTGGCATCCGGCGACGAGAAAATCGCAGCCCATCGCTTCGATCTCCAAATCTTCGGCTCCGAATCCGTGAACGCCGTCCACGCAGAACAAGATACGGTCCGCCTCGGAGCGCCCCACGTTCGCCTTTGCGATGGCGGCCGCCATCTGAGGGATCGGTAAGCGCATGCCCGTGCTGGAATGGACCCAAGTCACCGCCACCACACGCGTGTTCGGCTTGATCTCCGATTTCAGCCGCCCTACGATTTCATCGACGGTAGCCGTACCCGAATGCTCAAATAGGGTGATTCGCCGAACTGGCACACCGGTCTTTTGGGAGCGAAGATCGAGAGACGTGATGGTCGAATAATGGTCGTGCACGGTGGAAAGCATTTCCTGGTCGGGACGCGCGACGATGCCGTTATAAAGTGTGGCAAGTCCCATGGTGGTGCTATCGGTAAGAGCGATGTTCTGAGGTTTCGTCCTCAGATAGCTTGCCGCCGCCTTGCGCACCTCGTCTTCATAGGGGCCTGACATCTTTTCCCAGACATGGACGGGATTGTCATCGAGGGCGCGGCGGTGTTTCTCGATCGCCTCACGAACCGGTTTGGGGTGGGAAGCGAGCAGAAGGCCGGCCATGTGGATGTAGCTGCGATCGAGATCGAACAAATTGCGAATCTCATCCCAGCTCAGAGGACCCTTAGGCTCCTGTCGCTCTTTCGATAGGGTGAGAACGCCGGCCAAGGGTGCTCCGAGGCTGGCCGCCGCGATGCCTGCGCCCATCCGCGCCATCAGGCGCCGCCTGCTAATGGTTTCGCTCATGCCCAATTATAGGCGACGAGCCAATGGGAAACTTGGTACCCTAGTTCCTCATGAATCGGAGCGCCTTGATCGTATGGGGAGGCTGGGACGGCCACGAGCCGGAAAAGGTCGCCCGGCTCTTCGACGAGATCCTCAGAGGCGAAGGGTTTGCCGTGGAAGTCTCAGATACCCTCGATGCCTTTAAGAACCCATCCAAGATAGCTGAGATGAGCTTGATTGTTCCGATCGTCACCATGAGCACCATCTCGGAGGAGCAACGCGACCCGGTCCTGGCTGCGGTTCGCGACCACGGCGTTGGGCTCGCCGGGTGCCACGGTGGAATGTGCGACGCTTTTCGCAACGACACGGAATGGCAATTCATGGCGGGCGGGCAGTGGGTTGCTCACCCTGGCAACGATGGTGTTTCCTACACCGTTGAATTTGAGCAAATGGACCATCCGATCACTGTCGGACTTTCAGACTTCGACGTTTGCTCGGAGCAGTACTACATGCACGTCGATCCGGGTAATGAAGTTTTAGCAACAACCCAATTTCCCAAGGCTGGGATTGACGGGCCCCATACCGGTAATCCCTGCCGCATGCCGGTTATGTGGACAAAGACTTATGGCAATGGCCGCGTGTTTTACAGCTCTCTCGGCCATCATTGCGACGTGCTGGAAGCTCAGATACCGCGCGAAACCATGCGGCGAGGATTCTTATGGGCGGCGAAGTCTTAGAATCCTTTCGCTCGGCCCTTCAGGAGATGCCTCTGATCGCGTCGGTTCAAGCGGAAGAAGGCTCTGCCCTCGACTCCCCCGAAATTCTTGCCCGTATGGCGCAGGAGAGCGTCGACCGTGGGGTGCGGATTTTGCGGTGTCAAGGGGTCGCCAATATCGAGGCCATCAAGAAGCAGACCGGCACCGTCATCATCGGCCTGATCAAAAGGCACTATCCAGACAGCGCGGTGTATATCACGCCGACTTTTGCCGATGTCGATGAGCTGCTTGGGACAGCCTGCGAGGTGATCGCCCTGGATGCCACGACCCGGCTGCGTCCTGCGAGCGAGGATCTGGTGTCGCTTATCGAGCGCGCTCATAGGGCGGGGCGCTTGGTTTGCGCCGATTGCGATACCGTCGAATCGGCCGAGCGGGCCAGAGCCGCCGGAGTCGACATGATCGCGACGACCCTTGCCGGCTATACAGAGCATTCTGTGATGACGACCGGCCCTGATCTGGGGTTTCTTCGTGCAGCTGTCCATGCGGCGAGTGGTGTTCCGCTCATCGCGGAAGGACGTTACTCCAAGGAATCCGAGGTGCTCACCGCGCTCAGGATCGGCGCATCGGGTGTGGTCATCGGAGGCGCAATCAATGAGCCGTCGAAAAACACGGAGCGATTCGCCGAAGTCTGCCGCCCGAGTTCCGGGGATGTTGCCGCCTTCGATCTCGGTGGAACCTGGCTTCGATTCGGGCTATTTTCTGCTGATTGGAAATTGAAGGAAAGAACTCAAATCGCCACGCCACCGTCTTCGGCCGAGCGTTTCGCGTGGATGAAGAATCAAATCCAAGCGCATGAAGCTTCTGCCATCGGCGTTTCTTCGGGAGGAACCATCGGCCCCGCATCCGGCGAAGTAACAGAAGCCAAGGATATGATTCCCGGCCATGTCGGCGCTCGGTTTTGCCCCGAGACCTTGGGTGGTCAGGTGCTCGCTCTCAACGATGGCCTGGCTTCCGCATGGGGGCATGCTTGCTTGGCGGAGGCGGCGGGAAGGCGGGTCGCCACCATCGCGCTTGGAACCGGCGTGGGGTGCGGGCTGGTCGATGGTCAGCGCCTGAGCATGGGCGGCGAGGGCGAATATCCTCGGCTGAACGACCTCGACGCGGAAAGCGGCAAGACCTTCGAAGAGTTGCTGGGCGGAGCGACGCTACTGGGGGAAGAGGAGCGGGCCAAGGTCCTTGCTCGGCTCATCGATTTGGTAAGGGCGATTTGGATGCCAGAACTTATCTATGTGTGTGGTTCGGCAGCTCCCTCGAACCTAGGAGATCACGCGCTCCGAAGTCCTTTTGGGGCGGATGCGGGCCTCTACGGGGCGGCCGCCCTTGCGCTATTTCCTCCCAATGGATTTAGGCCACGGTGAAAGTCGCCATCGTGGGTGCCGGAATCATGGGGTCGAGCGCCGCGCTTCAATTTGCGGAGCGAGGCCATGATGTGGTCGTTTTCGAGCAATTTGCAGACGGGCACAAACGGGGGAGCTCGCACGGCCGGTCGCGCATCGTTCGCAAAGCCTATCCGGATCGCTTCTACACGGAGATCATGATGGAGGCGTACCCGATGTGGCATGAGCTCGACGCGCGAGCGCCCGGCCTTCTCCATGAGTGCGGGCTGGTGTACTTCGGCTCTTCCACCAGCGAGGCGCTGAAGTCTCAGATCGCCGGTCTGAGCGGCCTTGGCGTTCCCTTCGAGGTGCTCGAAGGGGGTCGGATTGCCGCGAGGTTGCCGGGCGTCCAAGCGCGTCACGATGAGATCGGCATTTGGACGCCGGAAGCAGGCTGGGTAGAGGCCGAGCGGGCCCTCCACACTTTGCGTAACCTTGCGAAACGCTACGGAGCTCAGTTCGTAACCAAAAGGATTGACGACCTCGAGCAGCTTGAATCGATTTATGACATGACGATCCTTTGCGCAGGGCCGTGGATGAACCGATTTCTCGATCTACCTCTCCAGATCACCGTCCAATGCTTTGCGTACATCGAGGGTGCTCGCGAGGGACCCGTATGGATCGAGGACAGCGAGCTGAATCTGTACGGCTTCCCATCCGAGCCGGGCCAGAAGGCGTTTAAGGTGGGCCACCATCGGCATGGTCCGGTCGTCGATCCCGATCATTCGCGAGAGACCCAGCAAAATCAAGTCGACGCCCTGGCCGACCTTGCAGGAAGGAGGTTTGGCATCGCTCATCCAAAGCTCGAAGTGGAGACCTGCCTTTACACGAACACCTCAGACGAGGATTTTCGGCTCGGACGAGTGGGAGAAAAGATCCTGTTTGCGTCTGCATGCAGCGGCCATGGGTTCAAATTTGGGCCTTGGATTGGACGCTTGCTCGCCGATCTGGCCGAAGACAAGCGCTCCATGGATGAGTTTCCCAGATTTCAAGCGACTCCGACGCGGCTTTCCTGACTCCTAACGGGCGACTGAGGGCCGAGCCTCTTTTGCCCGAGCCGCTCTCTCCCATTTTTCGATGGTGCGCACGTCTTGACGGCGGCGATCCATCGCTTGGTCGATCTTGATCATCAGCATTTCGTACACATCGACGCCCGGCGCGTTCTTCTCTAAGTAGTCGAAAGCTCCCCGGCGCATGCATTCCACCGCGTTGCCCACGTTTCCATAGGCAGTCATCACAATGACCTCGGCGAAGAGATCACGGGCGAACGCGGAGTTGAGGATTTTGAGACCCGCTTCGGGGTCCTCCATGCTCATATCGGTCACGATGACGTCGAACGGGGGATCTGAATCCTGAATTATTTGGATTCCTTGAGTGGAATTTTTGGCCGCAGTGACCTTGATTCCATGCCTTTCTAGACGTCGCACGACCGCATCGCGCACCCCGTCTTCGTCGTCGATCACCAACACGCGATACATTGTCCTCAGTATGACAGCCGCGCATCGCCCGATAGGCTCAATGGCACTCCGTGCAACTCTTTGGGCTATCCGCCTAGTCGGTCGTAAACTTCGAGGTTCGCGATGCATGGACAAGCTCTCGAGTCCTCGATGTCCAACCTCAGGGAGCTAACCGACGCCCGTGGAAAACGGATCATGCGCCGATAACCGATCGTGGTCCCTTCCGCGAGCAGATCCCAATGATTTCCGGAACTGCCCCGAATCGAGAACTTGCGCACACGTTGGCCAAGCGAGATCGCTTCCTGCAGAACACAGCAGTCCGCCATAACCGCTTTGGACCACTCGAGTACGACCGTGCCGGCATGATCTTGATCGTCGGTGGCCCAATACGTTGTCGACCGACCGTCACTCACATTCGCGGGGGCGAATCGCCGATCTCGTCCTCGCCAAAGAACACTTTGAGCCTTCGCTTTTCGAGCCAGATCGGTACGAAAGGATCTGTCGAGCTCCGCACGCAACTCCAGTAGGCTCTTGCGATCCGGCTCGGCGATAAGCCCACGCGGATCGGGAGGCACATTGAGAATGAGATTAGCGTTTTGCCCTACCGAGCGGTACCAAAGCTCGACTAATTCGTGTCCGGACTTCACCTTTCCGTCTTCGGAGGATCGGTAAAACCAGCCGGGGCGGATCGATACATCGCATTCGGCGGGAATCCAGTCCGCGCCCCCTTCCTGCCCCTCCGTCAGAGGCCCGCTGTTGGAAGTGCCGGGATAGAACTGATCGCGATTGAGGGTGGACCAACAGGTTTCCGCGGAATGGCCATCCTCGTTGCCAACCCACCGCACGTCTGGGCCGGAATCGCTGAACATGCAAGCGTTGGGCTGAAGTCGCCGCACGGTAGCGATAAACAGGTTCCAATCATAGACCTGCTTTTTCCCATTCGGCCCTTCTCCGTTCGCGCCGTCGAACCAGACCTCGAAAACCTCGCCGTAGCGAGTAAGCACCTCCTCCAGCATTCCCGCGAACACCTGGTTGTAGGCTGGAGTGCCGTAGGCCGGATGGTTGCGATCCCAAGGGGAAAGATAGACTCCAAACTTCAGACCTTCGGCACGGCAAGCGTCGGACAATTCCTTCAGGACGTCCCCTTTGCCGCCTCGCCAGGGACTTTGGGCCACCGTGTGAGTCGAGAGCTTCGAGGGCCAAAGGCAAAAGCCGTCATGATGCTTGGCCGTTATCACGACTCCTGTCATGCCCGCTTGCCGAAAGATTCTCACCCATTGGCGGGCGTCGAATTCGGTAGGGTTGAAGAGAGCGGGGTCTTCCGTGCCATGGCCCCATTCATTGCCGGTAAAGGTGTTCGGCCCGAAATGGCAGAACGCATAAAACTGGCGGTCGTGCCACGCGAGCTGCCGTTTCGTCGGCAAAGGGGCCAAGCCGGGAGGCGGCTGAAGTCTGGTCGTTTGGGCCATGAGGACGATCGTGAGTAGAGCGAAAATCACGGCGCCCCTCCGTGCGAGATGATTACATCCAGCTCGCCAAGGGAGGCCCATGGACCGCCATTGATTTCCGAGAGGGCCTCGAGCTTCAGGTAACGAGCTTGCACTGGCTTCGCGAGTGTGATTGAGCTGAATTCGAACCGGCTGTCGAGCTCCCCTTTCGACTGGGACTTCCAAAGTTTTCCGTCTAGGCTGGTTAGGATCTCGTAGCCCTTGATCCGCCCATTGACGCCGCCGTCGCGTCGCGGGGTCAAGCGTACGCCCGCTATCTGAATGACTTCTCCCAGGTCGATGGTCAGCTCGTGAGGATAAGGTTTCGCACCATGAGAGTAAGCGGTGTGCCAATAGGTTTGTGGATTGCCGTCGATCGCATGGCTGGCGCTGCCTTCATCCGCCTCCTCACTATCCACGCCGGCGATCTTCCACTTCGATTTATCGGTAGTTCCGGTTGCAATCGCCGCGAAGACTTCGTTCGCCACAAGCTGCGCGCCCTCTTCGTTGGGATGCAGTCCGTCGGGGATCAGATCGCGACGCTTGTCGAGGAGTGAATAGAGATCAATGATCGGAAGCTTTTCTTCCCGTGCCACTTGGCGCACGAGCGGCTCGACTTCCTCTTCCAGATTGATCCGCTGCGGATGATTCGTTGCGTATGTAATGGGTATAGGCAAGCAAAGATAGATCTTGGGATGCGATGAAAGCTTGCCAAATTCTTCCACCATCCGGCGGTAGGTAGGCACGAATTCATCGCGTTTGGCATCCCAAATCGGCCGATTCGCGTCATTCGTGCCGAGCTTGATGACCACAATCTGGGGCAAAAAACTCTTCGCTTCGTTATACTCGGGCGTTCCCATATAAGGCAAATGGGTACCCATGAGCATCGTCGATCCGCTTTCTCCAAAGTTTCCCACTCGGTACGGGTCTCCAAGCATCTTTGCCAATCGAGCCGGATAGGAGTCTTGAGATGGAATTTTGACGCCGATCCCGAAGGTAATACTGTCGCCGACGCACGCAACCCGGAGCGGCTGGCTCATCAACATCCACGCCGCAAGTAAGGCAATCATCTGAGCATCAACTTTACCGGAAGGAGGTCCAGTACCAAAACTTCGAATGGTTTCAACTTCACCACCTTTGACCTTCCAATCGAAAATTCGATCGAGGCTTGTTGGCGGTCCGATTCCCAAGGAGATTTCGCGTTGAAACCCCTCGTTCCAATTGACTTAGGGAGTTCGAGAGCGGATGCGATATCGAGGGAATAAGCCTGGGCCTTGTCGCTTGGATTTCGCAAAACGATAACGCCCTTCCTGGGGGTCCACGATGCCCAGCCGTAAACTTCCAAGGCAA
>JBBREX010000082.1:0-12170 GCA_038225245.1 Fimbriimonadales bacterium
TGGATACCCTCGTCGGTCGTGACTAGTAGAAGGAACCGCCCGTCGGGTGTTGCGGCGACGCGGGAATCGCCGCCGCTGAGCTTGCCATTCGCTTCGCTCAGGTAGCCGCCAACCTTGTACGTCAATCCTGCATCGCGTGAGTAGGCCCAGCCCACCGATATGCCCTCCGGCGATCCATCTTCGCCGCCAATGCTGTCGTTCCACGTCACCAGAACGTTTTTCCCGAACGCGCCGATGGACGGCTCGCATCGCATATAGCCCTCATGGCCGGCCGTCGGGATTTCGACTTCGGCGGGACCTGTGACCAGGCCGGTTGCGAACAAGGCTGCAAGAGCTAGGACGGGCATGTCTGCACTTACGGTTACGATGTCGCAGGGAGTTCCACGTCGCGCGGACTGGGCGGCTTGGACGCTTCGCAGAAAAACAATTGGGTCGTGCGACAAACTTCCTCAAACTGCTTAACCTGGTCGGCTAGACAATTGACAGCGTCCGAATTCTTGATATATTGTGCTTACTAAAACGACGAGTAAGGCCGTTGGCATTTGCGGGGCTCTTTTACACGCCTGATCCTCGTTTTGGATAAGTCAGCAGTTGACAATATTCCACATTTTGGTACCTTAGGGGTAAGAAATCCTCGGCCCGGTGTTTACTGCACCAATGCGGGGGATTTTTTAATTCTCAACCGGAAAGACTGAGGTCCAGTATTTTCTGCCAGTCTTACGCTCTTCCCGAATCTGGACGGAAAAGACTTGATTGTCGAGGGAATCGCCAGTGAACCGATACAGCCGGACATGGCTGTCTTGGAAAACAACTACCGGAGCAATCCTTGTTTCCTGGATCAGTTCCAAAGCGCAAGGATACAGTTTTAATCGCCGGCTCTGATCACGTTGAGGTTTACTTTTGAGGTGATCCCAGAAGCTGGTCAGAAAAACTTTTGATCCGGCGAAGTACGCTGACCGCACGTAAGGCTGGCGTTTGGTTCGCTTCTCGTATTGATGATAGATCCGCCTGGCTTTACGAATCAGTTCTGGCTTACTGGTACCTCGAAGACTCGGCTGCTGACAATGAAAGAGGGTCTCTCTCATGAGAGCATCCTACTAAAGATACATTTGCCTGACGAGGTCTAGCGAGGTTCGAAGGAATAGTCTAATGCGGTCTGCTAGCGAGCCTGCTTGGGCAGCTTGCGCGCGATTCGCTCGCGCTCCAGCATGACCGTAATGGTCATCTGCTTCGCCCCGAAACGCACGGACGTAGTCATCCTGGCCAAATCTGCCGAAAACGGCATGAAGCTCACCGTCATGCCTCCGCCTGTCTTGGCGATGTCGGCGGACGCGCAGCCGGCTTGAATCGGGCTCATGGCATTCTTGTCGAGCTTCAAGCGCTGCGGCTCTCCTTGTGGCTTGGCCTGGTACAGCTCGATCAGGTCGAAGGTGAAATCGGACGCAAGACGCTGAACCTGGAACCGAGTGCCCGCGGGAAGCGAGCCAAGTTCTTCTTTTGCAGCTGCCGCTTCCTCGCTCGACATGCCGCTCGTGCGGACGCTGATATCGGTCGGCTTCCAGATGCCGAGGTAAGCGGCATCGCGAAGCAACGGAAGGAATGAGAACGGGCGCCACATTTGGTTCTTCTTGGCGTAGTCGTAAAGCTGGCTCGGCGCATGGAAGGGCATAGCGCTCACGTCGAGGTCTATCTGTGCGCCTTTCCAATAGGCGAAATGGCAAAACGCGATGCAGTCGAGCTTGAGCCCCGAGCCGCCGGCCATGCGACGCAGCGTCTCGCCAACGATGGTTGTAGCGAGCTGGCCGTGCTGGTCGTCGTAGGGCACGTGCGCTTCTGCGCATTGAAGGGCCAACTCGACGATCTTGAGGCGGCGTGGGTCCTTGTCAGGTAATGACTCCCACCTGAGGGCAAGCCCCTTATCGTTCTCGAACCTCAGCGCGCCAAGTAGATCGAACTTCTTTAAGTTGGGAAAGTAGGCGTTGGTGCCGCCGTGGTAGTCCGTGAATTGCTCGATCATGGGTGCCACCCGGACTCCGCGACCAGGCATTGAATCCACCACTAAATAGCTGTCGAGGATCTCGACGCAACCGCTGCGGATGGCCGCTTCCTCCAGCACCTTCGCGTAGCGGTTCTGGAGATCCTGCGGGAGCACGGACCAACGTCCAATGTAAATGCCGGCATGCCCAGGACCTGCATCGGTAATATTGCTGATTACGACGTCACCCGGCACGAGACCGGTCATATCCGCCGAGCAAATGGAGGCAGCCGAGAGAAGGCCGCAGATCGCCGTTATTGCCAGAATTCTCTTCATATGTGCGTTTGTTCCATGAAGGGATCCCTCCCTTGAGGCCTAGGCGAGTATGGTCGAGGAACCTACGACGAAAGGCCCATCGCCGCAAGGCCAGTATTTTGCCCCCTCTGTACGACTCCCTAATAATGGATCGGCTCAGCGCACTTAACTCACTTCAGGGACCGAGAGGTTCGCGGCGGCGCGGGCGTAAAGGCGCTGTTCCCGCCGGAGGCAACGTCACGTCTTTATCCATGAGCGAGGAGGTTTTGAAATGTTAACCAGAATTACACTGACGTTTGTCGTCATCGCAGCACTCTGCGCGGGGGATATTACTCTTCGGGGCGCGGCAGTCGCGGGCCAGAGCGACCCGGCGGAAACCCTGAAGGCCCGCATTGAAGCGTTGCGCCCCGCGGCGGTCGCATGGAGAAAGATCCAGTGGAAGAGCTGTCTGCTGGATGGATTGAAGGAGTCCCGCGAGAAGAAGAAACCGCTCCTCCTCTGGGTGTTCATCGACCGGCCGACAGACGACGCACGCTGTTGAGTGTTCGCAGGCGCCGCCCGTGAGGCGGTCTTTTCCAACCCCGAGGTCATTCGTCGCGTCAATGCAGAGTTCGTTCCCGTTGCCCTCAAAGCGGCTTTCGTGAACAACCCCGGCGGCGACATCGAACAGCTACTTTATCGGGAGATCGGGCGTTCCAAACCCGCGCCCCAGGGGATCTGCGTAGTCAACTCGGACGGCAAGGTGCTCGATTGGGTCCTGATGTTCGACAATGACCGCGCCGTGCTCGGGTTCCTCGACCATGCCCGGGAACGATTCCAACAACATCCCGACATAAGTCAACCCTTCCCGGCAGAACGCTACATGAAATTCCCGAGCGCGAAGCTCGAAGATGTCGCCGACAGCGGGCGGGCCCCGTTGATCCTCGAACGCCATCCTCCTGGACAGCGATGTCCCGCGCAGCAATTGCTCCCGCAGGGGACCATCATCGCCCGTGTGTTCGGGCGGGCGCTCGGGCCGGACGGAAAGCCGATGGTGGAGACGGTCCGCCAGGAACACTACATCGAGGACCGCTTCGAGATCCCTGTTAACCTGCATGAAGAGATGGCGAGGGCGCTGGCGAAAGCCGGCTCGGACCGATTCGAGGTCCCGGACGCTCTGGCGTGGTCACTCGTCAGTCACGCCTATTTGGGGCAACTCGACGTGAACCCGTGCGGATCGCCGGCAGGTGGCGAGAGCGACCTCAAACAGTACAAGCTCTGGGCGCAAAGGGTGGATTCCGGCCGGAACGCCCCGCTCCGTATACGCGTGGAGGGCCATTCGGAGGTCGCGGGCGGACAGGAATCCGCTCTTCCCGGGCAGGGGAACGACGGCAGGACGTGGCGGCACGAAGTGAAGCTCCAATGGGAGGGTTTCCTCGAGATGCGCGGCAGCCGAATCGTCAGCGTTCTCCTCTGGGCCGCCGGTTCCGAGAAGCTCAACTGGAGAAACGACCTCCCTCATGCCACGACAAACGCCGTGTCGTTCCTTCCCGCAGGCCATTACATCGACCAGTCGGGCGAGGTTCGCTACGGCATCATCGGGGAGCCGGTAAACAGTAAACGATAAACCGTAAGCTGACGGATTCGGAGGAGAAGAGAGTTGGTAAACGGCCGTAGAGAGGGAGCACAGTGCGCTCCCGGTGAACCGATTAGGTCAACCGCGAACAGTGAACGGTGTTCCCGCCCGAGGCGGCCGCACGTCTTTATCCATGAACGAGGAAGTTTTGAAATGTTAACAAGAATCACCATAATGTTTGTCGTCATCGCAGTGCTCTGCTCGGCGGCCTTTACCCTTGGGGGTAAGGCAGTCGCGAGCCAGAGCGACGCGAGCGGGATACCGCCGGAACACCCGGTCGCATTGGCTCTGCGCTTCCAACAGGAGTTGGGGCTCAGCAGCGAGCAAGTAGCAAAACTGGATCAGTCCAGAGAGGCGATGGCCAAAGAGTTTGCACCGCTCCGCGAGCGGGCACAATCGATCCAGCACCGGATGCAGGAACTTCAGCAAAGTGGAAAATCGGACGAGGACGCGGCCAAGAAACTTCAACACGAGGGCGAGGAGCTTGGCGCCAAGATCCAGCCGCTGTTCGAGCGATACTCACAGTCGGTAGTTCAGCTTCTTTCTCCGGAGCAGCGAGAAAAGCTGATGAAACTGTCCGAAGCACATGCCCACGGGCCGGAAGGCCGTGGCTTTGTCATGATGTTCGTGATGCAGTCCCGCGAGCAACTGGGAATCAGTCCCCAGCAGTTCACAAAGCTGCAATATTTGCAGGCCGACTTCATCCGGGCGTTCGCGCCACTGCGTGAGCAGATGGAAACGCTGCAAATGGAGGTGCAGGAACAATTCGGCAGAGCCGGTAAGGAGCCCACACGCGAATATCGCGAACGCGCAGAGGGTCTGCAAAAAAAGATAGGCGAACTTCAGGCCCAATTCTCGGAACGTGCAATCAAGGACGTACTCCAGCCGAACCAGAGGGCCAAGTTAGTGGAGCTTCTTCATGGAGAGCATCGCTCTGCACCAAACAGAGGATAGGCCGGACTACTCCGAAGATCTAGAACTCGCCCGGCGTTGCGCGACGGGCGACGAGGGCGCACTCCGCGAGGTCTTCGAGGCCCACGAGCCGCGACTGCGCAAGCTTTTGTACCGGAATCTCGGTAGTAGGGAAGACGCGGAAGAATTTGCGGCGACCACGTTTTTGCGATTCTGGCGGTCGGCCCACCGGTTCCAAGGTTCGAGCTCGCTCAAGGTCTATCTCACCCGCATCGCGCTGAACCTCTGCTGCGATGCGCGACGAAAGCGCCGAACGCTAGAGCTACCGGAGTCGGCGCCAACGGCGGACGACCATCCATGGGCGGATCGGATTCGCGAGGGGATGCTGCGTCTCGAGCGAGAGGACCGGGAATTGCTCAGTCTGTACTATCTTGAGGACTGGGATTACAACGAGATCTGCGCGAGCCTCGGCATCACATACGACGTCTTGCGGACGCGGTTGGTGCGGGCAAGAAAGAAGCTGCGCCTGATCGTGGAGGAACAACTTGAACGACGAACAGTTTGACGATATGGCCCGAGGGGCCCTGGCCCTTGAGGCGGGACCTCCGAATGAGTCCACCTGGAATCGAATCAAGGCCGTACGCTGGACCTGGTTGCCGACGGTTCGAGAGATCCTGGTCTGCGGTTGCGTCTCTGCGCTTGCCCTTGCCGCCGTCGGGCTCGGGACCAGTCGCAACCAAGAATCGGCTTCTGAGCACAACACAGTGATTCAGAGTGCGCTGCACGACGAGCCCCGGTCCATCCTCGCCTCCGTTACCCGGATCGCCGACACTCATCAGTGGGGCGAGTGGTCGATGACCCGGTCAGTGCCCATTCGAGGAAGCTCGGATCCAAGTCCGAAATAGCGGTACATAACCCCTTGTATGTGACGTCCGCGAGCCATGACTCGTGCTACGGCTCTTCGCCGTGCCCATTCCTATTTAGACGATCCTAGCCGTCCTATGCGATCGTGTCTAGCTCGGTTTCCCATTCGAAGAAAGCGGTGGCTGGTCACGAGGCAGCGATGCTGCGCGAACGCTGCTTTGGAAGCTCCCTGACTGAGCACCGTCTCGGCTCTAGCGTTGACGAGAGGCTGCCTTGTCCATTGCGGTCGAAGTCCCCATCTGGCTTCCTCGATCGTATTTTTGCTGAGATGTTAAATAGACACCCCTAGGAACATCACGTCATAGGTAACTGTCACCTATATATAGAGGGCAGCTTAGTTCACTCGCCTCTTCGCTACCTGATCGAATCGCCTACGGTCAACTCTCTGCCTCGCAGCCAGTAGAGGCAAGCTGATTTAATGCTCGAAATATATGAATCGGGATCAATCGGCTTGAAGATGTAACCGCTGGCGCCCCGCTCATAAGCGGCGCTGATATCTTCGGAGTGCTCGGAGTTACTCATCAGGACAACTGGGACGTGCCTGAGCCGTTCGTTGTGCCGTATCCAGTCCAGGACGCCAAGACCACTGAGCTTGGGCAGCCTTACGTCAAGGAAAATTAGGTCAGCCGGGTTGTTCATTAAGATCTCCAGTGCCTGTTCGCCGTCTCTCGCAACAGCAGTTCGACGCTCCAGACCAATCTCGGTGATTGCCTTGATCGTCAGCTCCTCATCGACAACGGTATCTTCGACAACGACTATTCTTGGCAGAGAGTCTGGCATTTCCAGTCCCGATCAATAATATTGACACGGCTCTAATCTTACATACTACTGCCAAACGGAAATTTGCTTGCAATTGCTTGGGCGCCAATTCCTTGTCGCAGAACGATACACCCGAATGCTTGCGGGGATCTCCCAGTTTGGGGCTGATATCGAAGGAATTGACCTGATGCAAGGCTGACTATCGGTCGTTGCCGATACTGGGCAAACCATGGCCGGCAGGCGGGGCGAGAGCGAAGGACAAGAAAGAAGTGCAAAAAACTCAGAACTTTGATCGATGTATTGAAGCCTGCACTAATTGTGCGTCCGAATGCAAAATCTGCGTCGAAGGCTTCCGGGGTAAAAAGGGCTTGGCTGAATGCATCCACCTCTGCCAAGAATGTATTCAGGCTTGCGAGCAATGCATCTGGACGATGAAAGCCAAGTCCAATGCCGACTGCCTCCGTTGCGCCCAAATCTGCGATCGATGTGCCCAAGCGTGCGAGCAGCACCTAGAGCTTGAATCCAGTCATCGGTGCGCTTATACCTGCCGTCGATGCGCCGAGGAGTGTCGCCGATTGGCTGAGGCGTAATATTTGTTCTTACGAAATCCGCATTCTCGGGATGTGGGAAGCCGGGCCGATCAGAAGGACTTGCTTTCAGTGCCCATAATTTTAGATTCCTGGTGGTCTTCAAGATTCAATGCATGAATTCTTCACTTACAAGGGAGTAGAGCTAGCGAAGCAAGAAGCGGCTATGAGCGCATTAATGGCGGGCTTCTCGCTGACCATCGCCTTACTCTTGATTGATCGCGATGAGGGTAGCGAAGAGAGCGAACTCCATGCCAACGCCGTTCGCTCTTCGGCCCTCGCCCTCTTTGTCAGCAATTTCTTCGTCAGCCTGGTTGCGGCCTTCCTTTTCTCGGTCGTAGCGTCTGAACCAGCTGAGAGCGCCCGATCCTATAGTTTGCTTCTGCTGCCAACGCTCCTCTTCGCCGTTTCCGCCATGACCTTGATGTTAGGTGTGTCAAGCGTTGTCTTGATCTTCCAGCTCAAGGCACTGGCGATGCTCGGAACGATCTGCGTCGTCCTAGTCGGTGCAATGGCCACCATTTTCTTTCCAAACTCGATCTATGCCGTGCTCGCTCGCTACCCTGAAGAACAATTTATGCTTGAAGCAGGATTGACGATCCTGCCGATGTTAATATTCTTTGGAGCGCTCGCTTTTCGCCTTTTAACCTGGTTCGTTGACTGGAGATATCCTCGTCTCCGGACTCGTGGAAAGGGGAAAGACAAATGCACTGGCGAAGTAAGCCCGATTGCGTTCAGTTACATAAGCTGTCTATGTATCGTGCCCGCCTGCATTCAGTTTCAAGTTTCGATTTTTACCCGCCCTGAAGAATATATGCAGCCTTGCACCCTCATGTCGATTGCCGTTCTGATTACCCTGATGGCATGCCTTTCGGTTTTTGCAAGCCCCTCTCCAGTTTGGGCGCTGCCTTGATGCCATGCCAATTCGAAAGCGTATCGACCCCTGATCATATCAACCACCACCTCCGTTAGGATCTGTACATACGAAATCCCGAGTGCCCGGCATGTTCTCCACCTGTAAGAGGGCAGCGTAGTTTCTTTGATTCCAACGATCTTACATGACACAAAAGGAGACCTTTTGTATGCGCAAAAGGTAATATACGACACCTATGAGATGTTTAGAAGTCTGGGAATAAACATTGCTTATTTAACGCTGTGATCAGTGGGTTCAGGCAACTGCATGACATGTTTTTACTGAACCCTGAATCCGGGCGTGGCAATGACCATGGCCCCACTTTGAACCAAAAGAACTTACCAAGAAACAGCTTGTACTGCAAGCGTGAGGAACTATGAAAACACTTAAGACGATCTTGGCTTTGGCTGCGCTTGGCGCCGTTTCCAGTTCAATACTGGCTCAAAAGAGTCGCTACTATATTACCGACTCAACCCAAGCTCTAGGCTACACCCATATCATGCAGGGAGGTAGCCAAATTGGCAGATATCGTTGGCTTCCCTTGGGCAGATCCCGATCTATGTCGATGGCGACAAGGTGCGACAGGCCAACCTCAAGGGAGGAGGGTTACAAGGCAACGAATATACCCTCAGCGGAATTCCTACGGGAGTACAAAACCACTGGCTCAACAACGACGTCTACAGTTACGACGCCGGATTCGATGGGACGTACGTGTACATGGTAGCCCGCGATGGCGCGGTTTCCCGTTGGGACAAGAATTTCCAGAACGGCGCGCCTTTGTTTCAAGCGAACGCAGGTGATATGGGCATCACGTATGATCCAGACGGCAATGGTGGCAATGGATCGATCTGGACCTCGAACTGGCACCTTGGAACCGGGATTGTGGCTCAGTGGACTATGGCAGGCATACCGTTAAGTCAGTTCCACTGCCCGAATGGCAGTTACTTAGCCGCGCTTGCCTACGACAGGGCCGACAGGACCTTGTGGCTTTGGAACAACCACGGATCTGGCAACGGGCGACTTATGCAGTTCGACACACAAGGGAATTTACTGCAGGAAAATGAGTCTTTGTACGCTGTATATGGTGGAGAGATGGGACCTCGGAGACCGACCGGTCGCCTCGTCTCTTGGGGAAACGACGGGACTGGGCAGGTTAGCAAGACTCCAACCGGAGGTGATTACGTCGCAGTGGCGGCCGGAGGTGACCATGCCCTTACCATTCACGACAATGGCAGTCTCGTCTCCTGGGGATATGATTACTACCACCAGGTGCGCGACACGCCCATCGGAACCGGGTTCGTGGCAGTGGCCGCGGGAGACTTTCACAGCGTTGCCATGACTTCCGACGGTCGCCTCGTTTCGTGGGGCTATGACGGATACCGTCAAGTTCGCGACACCCCTACCGGGAGCGGCTTCCTGGCAGTGGCAGCCGGAGGCGAGCATAGCATTGCCATCCGTGCGAACGGCAGTCTCATCTCGTGGGGTACCGACGCCTTTGGTCTGTTTTCCGACACTCCCACCGGAACCGGATTTGTGGCAGTCGCGGCTGGAGCCTATCATTGCGTCGCTCTGCGGTCCGACGGCAGACTTGTCTCATGGGGATATGACGGATACCGCGAAGTCCGTGACACCCCTACTGACGCTGGCTGGATCGGGATCGCGGCAGGCTACGGCCATAGTATCGCCATTCGCTCGGACGGCAGCCTCTTCGCCTGGGGCTTCGATAATTACGGCCAAGTCAGCAATAGACCGACTGAAATCGGATTCCTCGTGGCAGCAGCAGGAGGCTACAAAAGCGTGGCGATCCGTTCGAACGGCAGGCTAGCTCCCTGGGGTCAAGATTGGTTCGGCCACGACACCAGGGCGCCGACTGGCAAGGGCTTCTTTGCGGTGGCGGCCGGCGACACTGCCAGCGTTGCCATTCAGGGCTTCGTTACTGGCGCTCTGGATTGAGACTGACTCCTCTAAGCGTGCGATTGCTCATTGTAAACCTTCTCAAATTAAGATAGCCATATGATGGGTCATCCATAAGTCACACTCTCGCGCGATTCAATGTGACGGGCTACTTATCCTTCTTGGAGCGAGAGCGTCTCACTCAGCGCTGAGGCCTATATTATTGGCACCATTTCTGTGCTGCCCAGCCCACGTTGAGAACCAAGCGTGCGCCAGTAAATCGTGCCACACAAGGTCCGTGGAAAAGGTAGGCGTGGTCAGCTCGCAACTTGAGGCTTAGGTCCCTAAGGTTCCTAGTCGGCTATATCGGAATCGGTTCGAATGAGATAGCCAAAGGCCACATTGGTCAACATCCCAATGCCAACGCAGAATACCGCTTGGACTAATAGATTTCCCACTCATTCCGTACGGTGGATTCTTGACCTCAGAAGCAATGGTCTGGCCGCTACGAATGCGATCCCGAACGGACGTAGCTCCGGCCATTTTTTCTCATCGGTGATCAGGGTCGATCCTGCACATGCGTAGATCGCAAACTGCAAATCCCAAAGTCGTTCTTGTCGCACTTGCTGCGATCCTGCATCGAAAGCCCCTGATCTCTCGCGGGCCAAACTTACACGTCCCAGCGGCCTCTAGCTACGGACTGGCGGCCCATTGGACGAAGTCGATTCTGTATAGCCATGGGTAAAGAAAAACTGGTCCATTGGCAAAGACCCGTAGTCGCATGCTAGTTTCTCGAGTCGCGGGATTGACAAAACGGGTGGCGTTGTCTGAGGTGCTGAAACTAATTCGGAAGTCATTCAGCGTGGCCTGATGGGAGTCGACTTGCTCCCACCGGTTATCCGAATAATTGTAGAGATCGACAGCTTGCACCAAGTTACTTATGGAAACGCCGCTCTCAACTTGCGCACCAAGAAAACTTGCGTGGTTGAAGGGCACCGCTCCGGTAAGAATCACTTGCACCGGCGCTTCGCGAGTGGAAAAAGTCATACCCGGTCGAACAAAGAGATAATTGTCATCGCTTGCCAGCAGGTCACTAAGCCCTCCGCCGACCAAAAGACCTCTAAACAAATCGTACCGATTCGGTGAGATCACCGCGTCTTGGTCCACCCGCACGTTGTCGATAAGGCTGGTACGGTCATCAGTTGCTCCTCCCTCAAATGTGATGAGGTGGGATGGAGCAGTAGCGATGAAAAACGGGCTGCTGAACTCTTGATAGACAGGAGAACCGTTGGCAGTAAACGGCATTAACTCAGTGCCGTCAAGTAAGACTCTAATTGGATTAGCAACATTCCCCCCGACATTGCCACTTCGTCTCGCCATAAAGAACCGAACATGATAAGGCTGTCCGACCGTGAATCCGACGCGTTGTGAAATTCGTCCTCGGCTCTCGATGAACGCGTATTGAGGCCCGTCCTCCCCTCCCGTCCCCCAAGATCCAACGCCATTTGCAATGCCACATTGGGTATCGATGCTCCAAGCGGTATCAATGGTATCGACACCTCGAACCCACGCCCCGTCCGGCATTTGCGGTCTTTCAAAACTGCCGTTTTGCAAAGGTCCCGGTGGAGCTTGTGTTCCTTGCTCGAGCCGAACGTCATCTAGAAGACTACTCTGATCAGCCCCTGTTGGATAAGCAGTGAAAGCTACTGTCTGTGAAGTGGAGGTGGCCGTAAAGTAGTCGCTAGCGAATTCGAAGTACAGAGTTGAGATTGGACTCTTCCATGGGGAGATGGGCACACCGTCAAGTGAGACCTGCAGGGGTGTTCCCGGATCCCCCCGCCGACTTGCCATCCAAAAGCGAATCCTGTACTGCTCTCCAACAGTAAGCCCAGTGAGTGCCTGTGACACTGCTCCGGGATTACCGGAGCTCTGCAGGAATGCATATTGTGCCCCCGAATGCCCGCCTGTTCCCCAAGCTGTGTTGCCATTCGCCATTCCACTTCGAGCCCCGAAGTTCCAAAGTGCCAAGGCCTGATCTGGGTTGTACTGCCAGTTATTTGCTCCTAGCGGCGGCTGCTCAAAACTCGGATTGGCAAAATCCGCATAGCTGGGCAAAACAAAAGCACTGACCAAGAGACAGCAAAGAAATCGCACACGAAAATTCATCTAGCCAAACCTCTATGAAGCATTGTATCAGATTAGCCTGAACGTTCACTACAACCATAACGCTCTGAGGGCGGACCATTATGCCCTATGGTTTCTCTTTATGTTCCCACT